>NZ_JAGCFH010000297.1 GCF_017650195.1 Ruminococcus sp.
CTTAATATCCGTTTTGCAAGCTTTTTCGGAGCTTCCGTCCAGAAATCGCCGTACTGACACCAGTCCGCACCTACAGCTATGCCGTGCCTTTTCATTGAGCTCCTGTAACCGGCAAGTCTCTCCTCTCCGCTGAAAGTGTTCTTCGGACCGGTAAGACAGTATATCCTTTTATATCCGTGAACGTTTATAAGGTGATCAGTAATGGTCTCAAAGGCTTCGCGGTCGTCCACGGAGGTAGTCTCAAAGCTTTTGTGGTCATTGTGGTCAAGGAGCATTACGGGCTTTTCAGAGCGACGGCAGAGATCATCTATATGCCGGCATATATCCTCGTTGTGGAAGGTGTTCCTGTCATATATTATACCATCTATGCTGTCGGAGAGTATGAGGTCAAATATAGTCTTTTCCGCGTTCTTATGGACGGAGCTGACGGAAAAGTCATGAAGGGGGGCTATGACTGCTATATCGCAGTTGCTCTTGAAAGCCTGCGTTATTATACCACGCAGTATCTCGCACTGGAAATCTATATGGCAGTCTGCGATAACGACACCTATCAGTATCCTTCTGCTCATGCTCTCCCTCCTTTTACAGAAATTCAAATTTATATGTATTATTGTATCATAAATAAGTGCTTAATGCAAGACAATTATATATAATTGTTGTGGGAATTTCAAAAAATCTTCTCGAAAAAAGAGTATTTTTCATTGTATTTGCAACAATTTGTGATATAATACTACTTGAAGGTGCGCAGGCAACAGGTCTGCGGTCACTATCCGGGGATATTATATCCATATTAGGCTCTAAGAGCCCTGCACGGGACACGTTTTTACCCTCTCACTTTTTAAAAGTTCATTCCTGTGAAAAAGTCTTCCTGTGAGGAGGACTTTTTCACTTTTTATTCATAAATATATGAATAAACGGCATTTTTAATGTATATTGTATAAATTAGCTATATATCTATATGGTAATTATATTGACGGTGACCATTGACATTTCAGTCGGAAAGTGTTATTATGTTTGTATATATATGCTGCCCGCTTTGTGGACCTATTGTGGACAGCAGGATATTTAATTGCAGCCTGCACAAAGCATTCAACTGCCGGTTGTGCATTACGGCTGAAAAAAGGAAGTCTGCAATGCTTGCAAGCTTAACGAACATAAACAAATTCTATAACGGGAATCAGGTTCTGAACAACGTATCTCTCACTATCGATGAGAACGACAGGATAGGACTCGTAGGCAATAATGGCTGCGGCAAGTCCACCCTGCTAAAGATACTCACAGGCTCGGTTGATCCCGACCGCTTCACTGAAAAGGACGGTATAGTATCCATTGCTGCAAAGACAACAGTGGGTTACCTCGAACAAATGGGCGGTCTCAATACCGAAAACACGGTCATTGAAGAGATGAGGAGTGTTTTTGAGCCTGTACATAAGGCTATCGACCGTCTCCGCGAAATAGAACTTGAAATAGAAATGGGCGATGATTCTGCTGCAGATGAGTACCAGCAGCTGTCCTCATGGATAGAAGCCAACGACGGCTACAATACAGACGTGAAGATACGCATGGTGCTTAACGGCATGGGCTTCTCCGGCGAAGAGCTGGAGCGCACAGTGTCAGGTTTCAGCGGCGGAGAAAAAACCAGACTTTGTATCGCCAGACTCCTCCTTGAGGAGCCAAATCTGCTCATACTTGATGAGCCTACTAACCATCTTGACTTCAAGACAATAATGTGGCTTGAGGACTATCTCCGCTCCTACAAGGGCGCTATACTGATAGTTTCCCATGACCGCTACTTCCTTGACAGGCTCTGTACCTCGGTCTGCGAAATAGAAAGAGGCATACTCACACGCTACAGGGGCAATTATACAGCCTTCGTAAGACAGCGTGAGGAAAACGACGCCCGCCGCGAGAAGGAATACGAGCTCCAGCAGAAGCAGATAGCTCAGCTGGAGGACTACGTTGCTAAGAACCTCGTCCGCGCGTCCACTACAAAAATGGCTCAGAGCCGCAGAAAACAGCTTGAAAAGATAGAGCGCGTAGAACGCCCCGTTCACGACACAAAACACGCGAAGATTCGCTTCACATACTCAGTTGAGCCGCCGATAGACGTGCTCAAGGTAAAGGGCGTGGACATATCCGTAGGAGAAGGCGCTTCACGCAAAACACTTGTGGATACCCTCGACTTTGAAGTCCGCAGAGGCGAAAAAGTCGGTATCATAGGCGACAACGGCATTGGTAAATCAACGCTGTTGCGCATACTCCAGGAACAGCTGCCGCACAGGGGGCTCGTTCGCTGGAACAGCAATATTAAAATTTCCTATTTTGAACAGGAAAGCACAAACCTTCATAAGGAGCTCACTGTCATGGAGGAGCTCCACAGCCGCTATCCCCTTATGTCGGATCTTGAAGTCCGCAGTCTCCTTGCACAGGTGCGCTTGGTGGGCGAGAATGTGTTCAAGGAAACGGGCGTCATCAGCGGCGGCGAGCGGGCTAAGCTCTGTTTCGCCATTATGATGCAGGAGCATGGAAACGTGCTCATACTCGACGAGCCGACCAACCACCTCGACCTCAGTTCAAAGGAGGCTATCGAGGAGGCGCTGGCTGAATATACAGGAACGGTCATATTTGTGAGCCATGACCGGTATCTCCTGAGTAAAATCTCTGACCGTCTCATCGAATTATCGGGCGGAAGCTATCGTTTACACAACTATGGCTTCAATAAATATCTCGATGTACTGCGGGAAGAGCAGGCTGCAGAGCGTAAAGCTCTCGAAGCCGCAAAGCAACAACGGGCTGCAGAAGCAGCAAAAGAAAAGTCCGTAAAGGGCTACCGCAGCAAGCAGCAGAGAAGTGCTGACGCTGCGAGAAAAAATGAAATGAAACGCCTTGAAAAGGAAATCGACGACCTTCAGGCGCAGATAGACTCTCTTACCGATGAAATCGGCAGAGAGGAGGTCTACAGCGATTACGAGCTGATGAACCGCAAATGCGCCGAGATCGAAGAGCTTAAACAGAGGATCGATGCTGATTTTGAGCTTCTGATTGAGCTTGACCAGTAAAAAGGAGTAACATCTTATGAAAATCAAAACGCTTATGAGCCTTGCCGCAGCTGCGGCGCTCGTCGTTCCGTCAGCGGGTATCACCGCTCACGGTGCAGCCGGTCTCTATATGATCGGTGACGTAAACGGCGACGGCACGGTGGACGCAACGGACGCTTCGGCTGTCCTTGCTGCATACGCGTCAATATCCTCGGGACAGGATTGTCCCCTTTATTCGTATCAGGAATCAGCTGCCGACCTCAACGGCGATAACCTTGTGGACGCGATAGACGCTTCTCTGATACTTTCCTACTACGCCTGCGTTTCGGCAGGAGATGAGGAAGCGATACTCACTGACTTCCTCGAACAGCACGGCTTTAAACAGAAGATGGACGAAGACGATAACGGATTGCAGGGCACAGCTGCTCCCGAAGTCACAGAGTCAGAAACACAGCAGTCTGCTGCGGACGGCGGATTCGAGTACACTCCTCCCCGTATCGACAGTGAATACAGCGAATGGTTCTGGATAGGAGACTCACGTACAGTGGGACTGTCCTATAATGTGGCTATCGATTATCTTGGAGAGATTGGCGTGGGCATTGCTCTTCTCAACAGAAATCGCGACAGCATCTGCCAGATTCAGAACAAAACCGTTATCTTCAATCTCGGAGTAAACGACCTCCACAACAGCGGTGCTTATTTAAATTGGTACAATAGTCTGCCTGACGACTTCCTTAACAACAACAAGGTCATCGTCATGTCAGTTAATCCGTGCAGCGGTTCTTATCAGAAGTTGAATTCGGGCATTGAAAGCTTCAACGCTACACTGAGAGACGGTCTGGACAGCAGGATCACTTTCCTCGATTCCTACACCTATCTCAATTGGCAAGGCTTCTCAACTACTGACGGTCTGCACTATACATCGGGCACCTATATTGATGTATATAACTTCGTTTACGACAGTATATACGGAGAATAAGATATAGGTAAATAAGTAAATTATTTGAGATAACTATTGCATTGATACTCAATGTATGGTATAATATTAATCAGTAATTTACGGCACAAGCCGTATCATTCCTATGGAGGGTTAAAAAATGAAACACATCAAGACTATCAATAAGGCTAATCTCAAGGAATCCGCTAAGAAGGGCGGCTGCGGCAAGTGCCAGGCTTCATGCCAGTCAGCTTGCAAGACTTCTTGCACAGTTGCAAATCAGAAGTGCGAGAGATAAGCTGAACACTAAGTTTAGTCGAGGCAGTATGAAAATGCTGCCTCATATTTTTTGAATAGAGGTTTATTGACATGATCCATAAATATAAGCTAAACGGGCTTAATATCGTACTTGACGTCAACAGCGGCGGCGTTCATCTCGTAGATGAACTCACCTACGATCTCCTCGATAACGTGGAGCCACCCTTTGACGCTGAATGTCCGCAGAACGTTGTGGACAAGCTCTCAAATTCCTACTCCCCTGAGGATATCAGGGAGTGCTACAGCGAGATTGTAGAGCTGTATAACGACAAGATACTCTTCTCAGAGGACGATTACGAGAAGTACGCTCAGTATTCCGTAGCTTCTCCCGTAAAGGCAATGTGCCTGAATATAGCCCACGACTGCCAGCTCCGCTGCAAGTACTGCTTCGCCTCCACAGGTGATTTCGGCAAGGGCAGAAAGCTCATGTCCTTTGAGACAGGAAAGCACGCTATTGACTTCCTGCTTGAAAACTCCGGCGACCGCCCCAACCTTGAGCTTGACTTCTTCGGCGGCGAGCCCCTTATGAACTTCGGCGTTGTGAAGCAGGTAGTGGAATACGCAAGGAGTCGTGAAAAGGAATACAACAAGAAGTTCCGCTTTACTATAACCACAAACGGACTCCTTCTCGACGATGAGAAGATAGACTTCATAAACCGCGAGATGTCAAATGTGGTTCTCTCTATAGACGGACGCAAGGAAGTAAACGATTATTTCCGGGTATTGCCCAACGGTCAGGGCTGCTACGACATCATCATGCCGAAGTACAAGAAGCTTGTAGCAGGCAGAGGTGATAAGGAATACTATGTAAGAGGCACCTTCACAAACAGGAACCTCGACTTCTCAAACGATGTATTCGCCCTCAATGAGGCAGGCTTCGACCAGATTTCCGTTGAACCTGTGGTCGGAGACGACGATGTTTACGCCCTCACAGAGAAGGATCTCCCTGCAGTTTTCGCTGAGTACGAAAAGCTGGCGCTTAAGCTCCTTGAAAACGAGAAGAAGGGCAAAAAGTTCAACTTCTTCCACTTCATGCTGGACCTTGATCAGGGTCCCTGCGCTATAAAGAGACTCAGAGGCTGCGGCTGTGGAAACGACTATGTGGCTATCACTCCCGACGGAGATATATTCCCATGTCATCAGTTTGTAGGCATAGACGAGTACAAGATGGGCAATATCGACGAGGGCACCTTTGATCAGGAAATGAAGGCGGATTTCGCAAAGGCTCATGTATACTCAAAGCCGGACTGCCGCGAATGCTGGGCAAAGTTCTATTGCAGCGGCGGCTGCAACGCCAATAATTACCAGTACATGGGTGATATCAGAACAGCTCATAAGATATCATGTCAGCTTGAAAAGAAGCGCCTCGAATGCGCTATAATGATGAAAGCTGTCAGAATGGCGGACTCGGCTGAATAATAATCGCTGAGATCTGCTTTCAGGGGGGATATTATGAAGATCAACAGCATAAAGCTTAATTGCCGGCAGGATACCGCTCTCGGAGGAGAAATGGGAGCAGACCCGGTCTTCCTGCTTTTCAGGTCTCCTGTGGAGTATATCGAAAACGGCTCGGTAAAGCGTACCTCAGGGGTCTCCGCAGTACTGCTCACAAGCGGCTACAAGCAGAGCTTCAAGCCAGTCAAGGGAGAGAACATGAAGTATGATATAGTCAGCTTCAGGACCTCTGCTGCTGACAGACAGTATATCTCCTCCTTGAATATCATTCAGGACGCCCCTGTAAGCATAGAGGACGATTTCGTCATATCCGAGATACTCCGCTCCATGCAGTCCCAGTCTATGCACAAGGGAAAGCACCTAAGCGAATTCACAGAGTTCGCTATGCGTATGATATTCATTGCTATTGCCGACAGTACTGCCCCTGCCGAGAAGTCTCCCGAGGAAACGATCCCCCATTACTCACGGCTCAAAAAGCTCAGGGACTCCATATACGAGGCTCCTATGGAGCAGTGGTCAATCGACGATATCTGCAAGAGGCTGCGCATAAGCCGCACCTACTTCCATCGCCTTTATTTCTCCGCCTTCGGCGTCACCTGCCGTCAGGACGTCATAGAGAGCCGACTGATATTCGCCGCAGATATGCTGGTGAATACCGAGAATTCCGTGGCTAATATCGCAGAATTCTGCGGCTATGACAGCGAATCCTATTTCATGCGGCAGTTCAAGCTCCACAAGGGCTGCACTCCCACAGAGTACAGGAGACGTATGAGAGCGGAAAAGGAATAAGCACTCGAAAAAACTAGTCCGCCAGTTATGGACAATCGCCCTTTATTGAAACACAATGTGCAAATTTCAATAAAAAATTAGTGCAAAAAATAAAAAAACCACTTTACAATTACAAAAAGTTGTGATATAATACTAAGTGTGAACAAATTTTGACCTAAACGTCAAAGGACAACTTAACTTAGAGATAGACCGCTCAATTGCGGAAATCCTGTACGGGGAGACAGTAAGTCAGCCCTGTATTGAACGAATAATCTTTAAGGAGCGATTTCTTTTTATGAATAACGGAGATAAGCGCAGAAACCGCAAGAGAGAAAGATCGTCAAGGCGCTATAAGGTAAGATACGATCGTCTTGTTGCGGTAGTCCTCGTTCTTGTCGTGCTCGCAGTTGTGCTCACCTCGTGCGTACACGCCTGTTCAGATAAGGACAAAGATAAGAACTCCGCTAAGAAAAATCAGACTACAAACAGCAGTACTACGGGTCAACAGGACTCTTCGATCATCGATGATCTTACAACAAGCAGTGAAACAGGCTCTCTGATTACAGGCACCGGCGACGGTACCAAGCCTTCGGAATCACTGTACCAGACAGAGATATTTAAGTCGGACGCTATTTACAGCGGCGACCTCGTGCTCGTAAACGCAGAGCATGAATATAAATTCCCAGAAGATGACATTGATCGGATCAAATTATATGAAAATATAGCAGACGAACCATATCACGTTGCAGACCTTGGACAGTCCCTGGACAAGCCGGTCCTTGAACAGCTTACAGCTCTCATGAGAAGCTTCTATGAGGCTGAGAACAGCAAGGAGCTGTACGTTATCGGCACCTACCGCTCAAAGGGCGATCAGGAAGACGTATATTATAGCGGTAATTCACAGTTCCAGCCAGGATTTTCCGATTACCATACCGGACGTTCCCTTGATTTGTGCATAGTTCCCGACGACGGTTCCAGCTCAGGCTATTTCTCACCAAGAGGCATCTACGGCTATGTAGACGAGCACGCTGCCGAGTACGGCTTTATACTCCGATTCCCCGAGGGAAAGGAGTCCTTTACCGGTGAACGCTCGAGGACTTATACCTACAGATATGTAGGCGTTCCTCACGCTATGTATATAAAACAGAACAATCTCTGTCTTGAGGAGTATATTGACGTTCTCAAGGAGCATAATAATGAGAACCCGATAGAGGTATCGACAGGCAAAAAGCTGTATCAGATATACTATGTTCCCGCAAACAAGACAGGCGATACGGAGGTACCGGTACCGTCCAACAAGACCTACGATGTTTCGGGCAACAACGTTGACGGCTTCATCGTAACAGTCAGCATGAATTAAAGCATTGTCTATGTCCCCCGTCATATCGGGGGACATATTTTGGTTATAGCCGCATTGTGCGGAGCAAAACAGATAAAGAATGGAGATAAGCGTGATAATTAAACGTATCTTTGCCGCAGTACTCTGTACTGCGGTATGTATGACTGCCTCCGGCTGCGGAGACGACGACAAAAGAGGCGACGGCGCAGGTCATCTTTACGGGGCAACTCTCGAAGGGAACCCCCAAAGCCTCGACCCTCAGTTTGCAAGCGATCCTTCATCGGCAACGGTCATAAAAAATATGTACAGCGGTCTCGTAATGAAGGACGAGAGCGGCAGCATAGTCTGCTGCAATGCAACAGACTACAGCATATCCGATGACGGCTGCAAGTATACATTCAGGCTTAGGGAGGATAATTACTGGTTCTTCGATAAAAACGAGAACGACAGGATAGACGAAGACGAATACTTCCCGGTAGTTGCTGACGACTACGTCTTTGCGCTGAGAAGAGTACTCGATCCCAAGATGCGCTCTCCTTACCTCAAAGACTTCTCCTGCATAAAAAACAGCCAGTACGTCTCGGAGGGAAGCTTTTCTGCAAGAGGGCTCGGAATCGAAGCAAAGGACGACTACACTCTCGTGATAGAACTTGAACATCCCTGCGCTGAATTTCTTAGCCTTATGACCACTCCTGCTGCCTTCCCCTGCAATGAGGACTTCTTCATAGCTACCAAGGGCAGATACGGTCTTGACGACAGGTCGATCATGTCAAACGGTCCGTTCTTCGTGCGTCAGTGGTTCTATGACCCCTACGGCAATAACAATATACTCTATATGCGCAAGAATTTGGTCAACGAAAACGAAAACTATGAGGTCCTGCCCACATTTGTAAGCTTCTCTATTCAGGATACGGAAGCGGACGTGAGACAGTGCTTCAAGTCTGAAGAGACAGAGTGCTTTACGACTATGAAGGCAGGAGGCTATAACCCCAAGAAATACACTGTTGCAGGTCAGCAGGCTACTACCCTCGGACTTATATTCAATCCCAATGACAGTATCTATTCAAATCCCGACATCCGCAAGGCTATAGCGCTTTCTGCTGACAGAGAAGCCCTTTCCAGCGAGAGCACTACAGATATATCCCCTGCCTTCGGAGTTATTCCACCGGCAGTGGAGCTTTTCGGAAGAAGCTACCGCGATCTCTCATCGGACAGGCAGTTTGACGTGTTCAATATCAAAGAGGCTTCGCAGCTTCTTGCAAAAGCAAAGTCGGACCTTAAGATAAATTCTCTGGAAATCGTAAAGATAATAGTTGATTCGAATACAATAGATTCGAGATACCTGCATATACTATCGCAGAGCTGGCAGGACAGTCTCGGCATATACCTCGGTATCGAGGATCTCACCTCCTCAGAATTTGAAAGAAGGATAGCTGATGGTGATTAC
>NZ_JAGCFH010000298.1 GCF_017650195.1 Ruminococcus sp.
AAGTGTATTGCTCTTGCTTCAGAGTCAAAAGAAAAGGACAAAAAGCTTGAAAGTCTTACACAGCAGATAGCAAATTCCAAGACTGCTGCTCTATTTGACAATGCCAAGGAGATAGGCGGCGTAAAGATTGTTTCTGCTCGTATGGACGGTTCGGCTCCCGACGCACTTAGAAAGCTGGGAGATAGTGTAAAGGACAAGGAAGAAGCAATAATTGCTCTCTTTGCTGGCATTCTTGGTGAAAAAGGTACTTTCTACTGTGTATGTACAAAGGAAGCTGTTGCAAAGGGTGCCAATGCAGGAAACATCGTTCGTGAGATAGCTGCTGTTACAGGCGGTAAGGGCGGCGGTAAGCCAGATGGCGCTATGGCAGGTGCTGGAGACATAACTAAAATCGACGAAGCCATAACAAAATTTGCAGATGTTGTTTCGGCAACAATGAAAAAGTAATGTAACGGGCAGTTTTGATTGCCCTCTGAATAAATCTGACTAATAAAGGAGAATCACTATGGATTGTTTATTCTGCAAGATAATAGATGGAGAGATACCCAGCACAAAGGTATATGAAGATGAGTTCGTATTTGCCTTTAAGGACATCGCTCCTATCGCTCCCGTTCATTACCTTATAATCCCTAAGGTACATATTGCATCAGCAAACAATATATCAGTGGATAATTCAAACGCAGTTGCTAAGGTATTTGAGGCAGCGGCAAAGATAGCTAAATCCGAGGGTATCGAAAGCTATCGTATAATAAATAACTGCGGAGATGACGCAGGTCAGACAGTAAAACATCTTCATTTTCATTTCCTGGCTGGTGTAAAAATGGGTTGGGGTCCTGAGTCACTCGGAAAAACAGAATAAGGAGGAACAGTCATGGCTGAGACGTATAAAATGACAATTGCAGGACTCGAAAGAGATCTTCCTATATGTCCTATTAATGATAAGCTTGATATTGCAGCATTCGTAATGTTTTCGGATGTTGAGCTCACAGTTGCAGTTGCAGAAAAACTTCTTGCTAAATCTCCGTATTTTGACGTTATTCTCACTGCGGAATCAAAAGGAATACCCCTCGCTTATGAAATGGCAAGAGAAAGTGGAAAGCCTTATATTGTGGCAAGAAAGTCCTTGAAGCTATATATGACTGACCCCATTTCAGTAAAGGTTAAGTCTATTACCACTGCTGCACAGCAGACACTTTACCTTTCAAAGGACAAGGCTGATATGCTCAAGGGCAAGAAGGTGCTTATCGTTGATGACGTAATAAGTACAGGCGAGTCGCTTCTTGCGTTAGAAAAGCTCGTAGCTGAAGCAGGCGGAATAGTTTCAGGAAGATCTGCGGTTCTTGCCGAAGGAGATGCTGCTGATAGAAAAGACATATGCTTCCTTGAGAAGTTACCGCTTTTCTTTAAATAAGGAATAGAAATATGAAGCGAAAAATGATTGGAGCTGCAACAGCGTATAT
Organism: Ruminococcus sp.; assembly: GCF_017650195.1. Classification (GTDB taxonomy): domain Bacteria; phylum Bacillota; class Clostridia; order Oscillospirales; family Ruminococcaceae; genus Ruminococcus. The sequence goes on from NZ_JAGCFH010000298.1 coordinate 1,461, forward strand.
GGCGGGATTATTTTTCGCTTCATTTTTTCAACACCTGCTTTACTATTATACTATTTTTCTTAATGAACAAGATAATTTATAGGTATTGCTGTCAGGCGGCAGCTGTGAAATAAGGAGATATAATGCCACAGATAGATCCTAAAGCTTTGAAAGCTCAGCTGAGCAAAGGTGAGCTCAGCAATATTTATTATATATTCGGCAGGAATATACCTGAGGTGGAAAGGCTGACAAAACATATAATTAAGGCTGCTGTCGGAGATAACGAGGATTATGCGTTAAATAAGCTAAATGGCAAAAATCTTGATTTTTCCGAGCTTTATGATATGATGCAGATGATGCCGATGATGTCAGAATATAATTGTATTCTCATAAATGATTATAACTGTGAGAAACCGCGGGAGGTTATGACCGGACTTAAAGCCGAAAATCTTAATAAGGAGCTACTTGATACTATAAAGGAAATTCCTTCACAGACAGTTATAATTTTTAATATTACTGGATTTGAGATACCTGTCAAATCAGACTATAAAAGTGGAAAAAATATAATCAAGGATAAAAACAAGAAGCTTGCTGATTATGCTGCGAAGGTTGGTACGCTTATAGAATGTCCGATCAAAAGCGAAAATGAGCTTGCAAAGGATATTGCTTCAAGTGTTTCAGCAAGAGGGAGTCTTATCTCAATTGATACTGCAAGTGAACTTGCAGAAATGTGTCAGTATGATGCGCTTACTATACGCAATGAGATCGAAAAGCTTTGTGCTTATGCTGGAAAAAATGAAATAAAAGCTGATATTCTACATCAACTTGTTCACAGACAAAGTGATATGACCTTTTTCAAGCTTGCAGATGCAGTTGCTGTATTCAATAAGCGGTCTGCTTTTGAAGCTCTTGATGAGCTAATGCAAGATAAGGAGAACAGGGGAGCAGTACTCGCCAATATCACAGCCTCATTTATAGATATGTACCGAGCTGCCTGCGCAAGAAAAAGCGGCAGACAAGTCAATGATGTCAAGGAAGATTTTTTGTATGTTTGGGAATTCAAGGTGAAAAATGCATTTCGTGACAGCTCGCGCATGAGTATAAATAGACTCAGAGAGTGTATAAAGATACTTCGTGACACAAATATTACCCTTAATTCCGGAGTAGGAGATGAAAAGATCATTCTCGAACAGGCAGTTACCAAAATGCTTATGACCAAAAATTAGCGGAGGAAACAATGATAAGGATCAGTGAAGCTATTATAGTTGAGGGAAAGTATGATAAGATCAAGCTTTCCTCGATAGTTGACGCGGTCATAATCATCACCAATGGATTTGGTATTTTCAAGGATTCTGAAAAGCTTGAATTGATAAGATATTATGCTAAAAAGACGGGAATTATAATCCTTACGGATTCAGATGAAGCTGGAAGAAAGATAAGAGGATATATAAAAAGCGCAGTCAGCGACGGAAAGATTACAAATGTGTATATTCCAGACATTTTTGGCAAGGAAAAGCGCAAGATCAAGCCGTCGGCGGAAGGAAAGCTAGGTGTCGAAGGAATAGACACATCCATATTACTTGAAGCTTTCAAAAAATCAGGTATCACTGCCTCAGAAGAAAAAAAGACTTCTGATATAACTAAGCTAACTTTATATGAACTAGGTTTGAGCGGTACCTCAAACAGTCGCGAGCTTCGTTCAAGACTTCAGGAAAAGCTCGGTCTACCACATCAGCTTTCTGCCGGTGCTTTAATTGAGGTTTTATGTACCATGATGGACAGTAGTGAACTGAAACGCATTACAAATCAGATTAAGGAGGAAAACAATGGTATATAGCAGCCTGCTGTATATATACGGGTTTCTACCCATAGCCTTATTGCTGTATTATATCACTCCCAAAAAGTTCAGAGAGATTACATTGCTCCTGTTAAGTATGCTTTTTTGCGGAATGATAAGTCTATATTTCCTCTTTTTTATATTAGCGTATACCTTTGTGAATTTTGTCTGCGCAAGTCTTACTAAAAAGTTACGAAGTAACGAAAAGCTTGCTGCAATACCGCTTACTCTCGGTATAACATTTGATCTTTTAGCGCTGTTTTTGTTCAGGACTGCATATTTTACATGGCTTCATAAGCTTATAAGAGCGCCTGAAAGCTTTTATCCGATAGGAATATCCTTCTTTGCACTTTCTGCTATCGGTACGCTCATAGACGTATATAAAGGCAGAGTAAAGGCTGATATACAAATTATAAGATTCTCGCTTTATATTTTATTCTTCCCAAAACTTTTAATGGGACCTCTTCTGCGATATGATTCTTTTTCAAGAATTATTTATAAGAGAAGAACTAGCCTGTCCGGTTTAGGTGTCGGAATGACCATATTTGTGAAAGGTTTTGCCAAAAAAGTTATTGCGGCAGATAATCTGTATATGCTTTTCAGAGCAGTTCAAAGTGAAAAAGTTGGAGAGATTTCTGCTGCAACAGCATGGCTTGGTATAATTGCTTATGTATTCTGCTTGTACTTCAACCTTTCTGGTATAGCTGACATGGGAATGGGCACTGCGTATTGCTTAGGAATAAGAATGCCGCAGAGCTTCAATTATCCTTTACTCAGCACAAGGATAAAGTATTTTGCATCAAGGTGGCAGTCACAGGTTGTGCAGTGGTTCAGAAGGTATATAACAAAGCCTTTGTATAATATTTGCCATAAAAAATGGACGAGAGAAATCATTTTTGTATGCGGTTGGTCTCTTTTTATGTTTTGGTATACTTTTAATATCAACGGAATAATCTGCGGTATTATACTTGGTATATTCATAATTATAGAAGCGCGGCTACGGGAAAGCAAGAAATTGGATTTTACAGGTATATTTTATACCTTTCTTGTAGTTATTTTATGTGCTGTTTTCCTTTCAGGAAATAGTCTGGTTTATTCAGTGAGATATTTGTTTGCTATGATAGGTGCGAATGGCGATCTTGTAGATTCACAGAGCTTTTATCTGCTGAAATCCTACATTGTTCTAATACTGCTAGCGATGTATGCCTCCACAGACCTTTTCAGAAATTTGATTACAAGAACAGGAAATAGTAGACTAAAAGTCGCTCTTACATTGGTATCACCTCTTATGGTGATCGTATTGCTAATTATTTGTACAGCTTTGATTTCATACAGTGGAAGTTCAGAAATCCTTATTATGAAGCTATAAGGAGAAATATACATGACCTCTATCACAAAGATAACAAGCAGAATAACGGCAATCGTAACCATTGCGTTTATAGTCGTTATGTCTTACTTAACTTTTTTTCATGAAAAAGATAAGTTTTCATTTTTTGAAAATCGAGTACTGACTGAATTCCCGATTTTTTCGGAAGAAGGCCTTATAAACGGTAGTGATATAAAACAGCTCGGAGCCTATATTACAGATCATTTTGCTGGCAGAAGCAGATGGATATCTGCAAAAACAATTATGCAGACTGAATTATCAGAAAAAGTAGTAAACGGTGTATATGTAAGTAGTGAAAGGCTACTTGACGCAGAGACTTCGCAAAGAACGCCAGTCTCATTTAATGCGGATATATTCTGTCGGTATGCAGAGCAATATGACGGAACTGTTTATTTTACTGCTATTCCAAGCTCATCAGGCGTTTATGGAGATCTTTTTCAAGGACATACAGATACACGTTCAGAAAGTCAGCAGATCTCTTCATTTTATGAATTTCTGAATAATGATATAAAAAAAATCGATGCATATAATATACTAAAAATGCTGAATGACAACTACATTTTTTACAGAAATGATACTAAATGGACAACCTATGGGGCATACTGTGTATATAAAACAGTGATTCAAAAACTCGGTTTTCAACCCACTTCTTATGACAAATATAATATAGAACATATAACCGACAAATTCCGTGGGAATCTCTATCAGAGGACTCTTTCGGAAAAGCCTAAGGCTGATACTATAGATATTTTCAAATATCCTAATGGTGCGATTGTTTATTCATGTATCAAAAAAGCAAATGACGGAAGTACAAAAACCGCAGATATTTATGATAGAAGCAGACTGGATTCAAGCGATATGTATTCGGTATTTCTCGGTGAACCGGCTCCTATGATAAAAATAACCACATCTGTAAAAAGCAAAAGTGACAAGAAGCTTCTTGTTATCAAAGACAGCTATGCAAACTGTTTTATTCCCTTTCTGATACAGCACTACAGTGAGATAGTCGTTGTATCACCTGAGGATATGCAGGGAACACTGTCGGATTATGTTGATATCAATGAGTACAGTCAGACACTATTTCTGTTCGGAGTTGAAAATCTCGGAAACAGAGATGCTCTGAAAAAGATCATAGAAAGGAACTGATATTATGAAAGCATTGATCACAGGCGCGACATCAGGAATCGGACAGAGTTTTGCAGCTAATCTTTCAAAAAAGGGATGGGCACTTATACTTACAGGCAGGAATGAAGAAAAACTTAAGGAAATGAAAAATAGTCTTGGCGGCAGCGTTGAGATAATTGCAGCAGACCTTGCAAAACGCGAGGACGTTTTCAGAGTATATGAGTTCTGTCGCGACAAAAACGTTGATATGCTCATCAACAATGCCGGATATGGACTTTTCGGAAAATTTGATGAAACAGATCTTGATGACGAAGTCAACATGATTAATGTTAATATAACAGCTCTTCATATCCTTACAAAGTTGTTTCTGCGTGATTTCAAGAAAAATGATCACGGAACGATACTTAATGTCGCTTCTGCTGCCGGATTTATGTCTGGTCCGCTCATGGCAGCATATTACGGTTCAAAGAACTATGTACTAAAGCTATCCCTCGCAATATACGAGGAACTGAGAAGAGACCACTCAAACGTAAGGATAACCGTACTGTGTCCCGGTCCTGTGGATACTAACTTTAACAACCGCGCAGGTGTAAGCTTTTCTGTAAAGCCTATCACAGCGGATTATGCTGCGGATTATGCGATTAGTAAAGCTCTTAATGGTAAATTCTTTGCAATTCCCGGTCTGGTAGTCAAGCTCGGTACTTTAGCGCCACGTTTTTTACCTCAAAAGCTTCTTGCAGCTATAGTATATAATATTCAAAAAGCAAAAAAGACCTCTGACGGAAAGGAAAAGGCTCTTAAATAATGAGAGATATAAGCTACAGAGTTGCGCTTGGCGGTATAGTTTCCGCACTTTGTCTTGTTACAATGTTCCTTGCGGGGATACTGCCGGCGCTGTATCTGCTTCTCCCCGGAATAGCCGGCATACTTTTGATGATAATCGCTGTAGAGGTCAGCACAGGCTGGGCTTTCCTTACTTATATTGCTGTAAGTCTTCTTGCGATGTTTGTAACATTCGACAAGGAAGCTGCTTTGATATTTATACTGTTTTTCGGACATTATCCTATTATAAGATTTTATATACAAAAAATCAGTTTAAAGCCTTTTAGATTATTTGTAAAGTTGCTTATATTTAATATTTGTATATTAGCTTACTTTTATGCGACTGTTTACATATTGGGGCTTCAGGATATACTTGAGGAATTCGACGGCCTCGGAAGATATGGCGCATATATAACTCTTGTGATATCAAATATAATATTTCTTATCTATGATTTTGACCTTGATGTTATGTATAGGGTATACAGAAAAAAGCTAATGCCGAAGTTTCGTAGAAAAAGATAGTTCGTACCGTTTAAAGTTATAAATGGTACGAACTTTTTATTTACTTGCAAGCTTATATTTCTAAAAAATCATAAAAAATCAGAAGTAAAAAGCTACGCATAACGCAAAGATTTACTGCTTTAATTATATAGGTGTTGAAATTTTCTTCAATGTAAAAAGTTTCAAGCGAATGATCTTAATATGTTTGTAGTTTTTTTCATTGCAGACAAACTATCAATCCTTCTGATATTATCATTTGTTTATTATAACGCATGCAAAGTAATTTTGTGGACATAGTAATTATGAATATTTGTAAACTAAATAAACAAAATGATTTATTTTAACTTTTTCTAACCGTGTCTTGCTATTTCATACATTATATGTTATAATAAAATAAAAACAGGAGTGATAAAGATGAATACAATCGCTATTATCGGAGCAATGCCTTCTGAACTTACTGATATCCGTGAGATCCTTGGCTTGGGAGAGATAAAACACATCTCCGGCTTCGATTTTTATATCAACGAAAGAAACGGCAGAAATGTTATAAATGCTTGCTGCGGAATCGCAAAGGTTAATGCAGCTCTTTGTACACAGGTTCTTATTGATAATTTTCACCCTGACTGTGTGATAAATACCGGTATAGCAGGCGGAATGAACAGTGCTGTAAAGGTTTGCGATATTGTTATTTCTACTGAGGTACTGCCTCATGACCTTGATCTTCATTTCCTTAAGGATTATCCTCCATATTGCGGCGTTTTCAAAGCAGACGATATGCTTATAGAGACTGCCGAGAATGTATGCAGTGAATTTGGCGTCAAGTCGTTCAGAGGACGTATCGTTTCGGGAGAAACCTTTGTTTCAAGCAATGAAGCAAAAAATGCTATACTTGAAAAATTCGATCCCTATGCCGTTGATATGGAGAGCGCAGCAGTTGGGCATTGCTGTTATCTTAATAAACTGCCTTATGTCAGCGTTCGCTGTATTTCTGATAATGCTGACGATGAAGGCGCAATGTCGTTTGAAGAATTTGAAAAAATTGCAGCAAAGCGAGTTGCAGAAATCGTTCTGCGAATGGCCGAGCTGCTTTGAAAGGAGTAACAACTAATGAAAAAAATTATCACACTGATCTCTTCTGCTGTTCTTGCCGCAGGTATGACAGCTACAGTTGTAGTACACGCAGCAGATACAGACGAAGCTCCGGAGTATAATCCGTCATTCAGCTTCAAGGTCGAAGAGGGCACTGGCTTTGAGGTATTAAAATGGGGGGCTGTGTATATCAACACCAAAGATGAGACAGCTGTTTCATCTGTTCCCTGTGTAATATACCTGAACGATGAACAGAAGCTTGCAGGAAAGGTACTGGCAAAATGGGAGTGTGAAAAGAAAGGTCTTGTTCTCAAGGATCTAACTTCTCCCATCGACAATGAAAAATATGGAAAGACACCATTTGCTTATTTCAATAATAGTCCTGATGAAATACTATTAAAGGACTATAACGAAAATGGTTCTAATATCCATGCAGTAGCTTATTCAACAATGTCTGGAGATCCTATGGCTCTTGCAGGCGAATCCTCTTCAGATTATCCACTTGCCTGCTTTAATGCAACTCTTGACGAGGACGCAGAATTAGGAAGCTATACTGTTGCAGTTATAAGTAAGACTGATTTGTATTCTTCCGTAACTCCCCGATATGAGGATAAAACGATTATCAAAAGTGTTGATATGGCAGGAAAGTGTGAGGACCTCATAATCAATGTTTCCGATAGAAAGCTCGGAGATATAAATGACGATGGAATTATTGACGCAGTTGATGCTTCAAATATACTTTACGAGTATGCAATAACATCTGCTGCAAAACCTTCTTCAATGAGTGAAAGTCAGAAGGTCGCGGCTGACGTTGATGGAAATATGATGGTAGACGCAGTTGATGCAAGCAACGTACTTTCTTACTATGCTTATGTTTCAAGCGGAAAAGATGATAAGACACTAAACGAAAAAATTTGTTTAAAATAAGGAACATAAAAAAGCAGCTGAAACAGCTGCTTTTTTATGTTATCATGAAATACTGCTGAAAGCATTGTCTACGAGCTTTTTATCAGGTGCCTTTGTAAATGAACTTACTATGGGTACGATGATTAGCGAGATTATCATTGAAAATGCGCCTGCATTGATCGGAGACAGCAGTGAAAGCGGACAATTAAGTCCTACAATGGCTTCTTTAACACCACTGAATGCTTCTATATTGAGACTGAACAGTATCATGTGTACAACGCTTATTCCAACACCGGTGATAAAGCTTGCACAACAGGCTGCCTTTGAAACTTTTTTCATGAAAAGACCATAGAGGAAAGGTCCAAGGAAGGCTCCTGAAAGTGCTCCCCATGAATATGACATCAAGGTTGAGATAGAAGCGTTTTTGTGGCATGCGATTATAACAGATATGAAAAGGAATACAGCGATAAATATTCGCATGAACATTACCTGATGTTTGTCATCAAAATTCTTTATACGCGGTTTGATAAGATCATTTGTAAGGGTTGAGCTTGAAGTAAGAACAAGAGATGAAAGAGTTGAAAGTGATGCTGAAAGAACAAGTACAACAACAAGTCCAATAAGAATATTCGGAAGAGCCTGCTGTAAAAGTGACGGAACCATTGTATCATATACTGGCTTGCCGTTAACTGTCTCTATAAAAGTTTTGTCGGTATCGCCGCTGAGTGTACAATACAATCTTACGAATCCACCCATAAAGTATGAACCGCCTGCTACAACGATAGCGAAAAATGTCGAAATGATTGCACCCTTTTTTATAGCCTGTTCGTCCTTAATTGCATAGAACTTCTGAACCATCTGAGGAAGTCCCCATGTACCGAGCGATGTCAGGATAACAACACCGAGGAGGTTTATCGGATCTGGTCCGAAAAGTGAACCAAGTGTACCAGCTTCGGTTTTGGCATCGGAGATACGGTTAAGAGCATTGATAGCCTCGGAAAGGCCGTTCTTTTTCTGTACGGTGAGGACAACAACGGTTGTAATTCCTATGAGCATAATTATTCCTTGGAAGAAATCATTGAGAGCAGTTGCTTTATAGCCTCCAAGAGTTACATAAATTGCTGAAAGAACAGCCATTGCGATAATAATATATGTCGCGCCGTTGTCTCCAAGATCAAATACCATTCCGAAAAGACGTGATAGTCCGTTGTAGACTGAAGCGGTATACGGAATTAGAAATATAAAAACAATAAGAGCTGAGGCTGTCTTGAGAGATTTTGAACCAAATCTATGTTCAAAGAATTCAGGCATTGTTTTTGCACCAAGATGATTGGTCATTAGACGAGTACGTTTGCCTATTAGAAAAAACGGAATAAGACTGCCTATTATAGCATTGCCTAATCCTATCCATGCAGCGGAAGTACCGTACATCCATCCGAACTGTCCTGCATATCCGATGAATACAACAGCTGAGAAGTAAGTAGTACCGTAAGAGAAGGCTGTGAGCCATGAGCCTACGTTTCTGCCACCCAGCATGAAGTCTTCAGTGGACTTGGTTCGTTTTGACATGTAGATTCCGATGCCTACCATGATAGCTACATAAATAGCAAGTATGGCAAATGTTGCGGCTTGGGAGTTCATTGATATCTCGACCTTTCTGTGTCTTTACAGTTTTTTGTTATAAATCTGTAAAGCTTTAAATTAATAAAGTGATTGCCGAGATTTATTATACTATATTATATTAATAAAGTCAATAGTATTTTAAAAATTACTTCGAAAAACAGGTTTTTATTATTTAATGTCATTATGTAAGTAACATATAATCGGGTAGGAGGCTAATCATTAATTGATTAGCCGACCTCCCTCACCACCGTGCGTACCGTTCGGTACACGGCGGTTCCTTAGTTTACGCAAACATTCAAATAATAGTCGGTCATGGACATATATCCAAGACC
>NZ_JAGCFH010000299.1 GCF_017650195.1 Ruminococcus sp.
AGGCGATTTTCAAAGAGTCCTTCTTATCGGTTTTAGGCTTTCTTAACGTGTTTCCACCGAAGTCACTGATAAGCACAGGATTGACTACGGAAACAAATACATTTTGTTCGTGGAGGTAACGGGCAATGGGTTCATAATAGTTTCCTGTTGCCTCCATAACAACCTTAGTCTCACCGGGAAGTTTCTTTATGAAGTCAGCTAATGCTTTTAATTCACTTCCAGTGTGAGAAACATCAAAAGGCGAAGCCACAACTTCTCCGAAGGGACGAAGTACAGCAACTGTACTTTTAACTTTGGAAACATCAATACCTACTGCGTTCATAAAAATGCATCTCCTGAATTGAAATTGTAATCGGGCAAACCACACTTTACTCATTACGTATTCAATCTGTTTGGTGACACGAACGCACATATCTTGTGGCTCAACCTGCATAAACCGAACGCTATAATGAAAGCATGGATGACAGTCTTATATACGGGCGCTTTGCTCCAAGGAGGTTTCAGTCAGTCCAATTACTGCTTTCAGTATAGCTTAAGTAACAAGTACGCGTAAACCCTTACCGGTATGCAAGGTTTTACCCGTCAATTATATTGTAACAGGAGGGATTACTATGATGATCAAAAAAATGATAGCTGCAATGTCAGCTGTCGCAATTATGGGGACATCAGCGGCTTATAACAGAGCTCAGTACAGCTTTTTTCCGCTCTTATACCGCAGAGTCAGAAGAACAGATTTTAGAGGGATGTGCAATGATATCAATTATCGCGCCGAATGATAAGCTTCCTCAGGGGATAACAGCAAAGCTCGTGGAAGTCAGCGGAGAGGAAAGAAAGGTACTGGCTGAATTGGAGCCTGCAAAAACCGATTTGCAGACCTTATCAAAGCTCAGCCTCAGCGATGATGTCAGCTACAAGATAGTCATTGAAAACATTCCGAATTATTTCTATCTTCCTGAGGAGACAGATATTTCACTTGAAAATAGTGAACACACAGACAAAACTGTGATCTGCGGCTTTAGCAAACAAATGTACCCCGGATTTTTCTTTGATATATCCAACGGAAAAGAACTTCATTTTTCAGAGACGTCGTATATTTCGGAAGCAGCTCTTTAACAATTACAGGGGCTTACGACAAGGAAGAGATCGAAGAAGCATATATCATTGACAATCAGGGCTTTAGATACATAAATGCTTTTTCCGACTCAGGAGAAGCCTTCATAGTACCTGACGGTCATTATACCGCTCATGTAAAGCCTGCAGAAGGCTATTGCTTCGTGCCAAAGAATTCCGAAGTCGCTTTATACCTCTATCCGCACAAGTTTTATGAACAGGATTATTTCGACTATGATTTTTCCAAAGTATAGACTTCAACGTAAAAAACGGTGTGGCAGACAAAAAGATTGTTTTCTATATTGAGAGAGTTCCGACTGCCGAAAGCAGCTGCTCAACTGAGGTATCTGTCGTTGATGAGGACACAGGAGAACTTATTGACGGCTGTATCTTGGATTTTACCGTTATATTTGATACCTTTGGGCCTCATTTAGTATGGTCAACATCATCGGATAATCCGATCAGATTTGACGATCTCCGTTTTACAAATTCCAAATATGTGGTACGGTATCAGATTCAAGGTTGAAAACGGCTTGCAGCGGGATAAGGTAATTATCCTTATCGAGGATGCTCCTACAGCTGAAACTGCCTGCTCTGCCGATATCTCAGTAGTTGACGAAGCGACGGGCGAGCCAATAAAAGATGTACAGCTCAAATTCGTATGCCCGAAAAGCAACAGCTACTCCTATACGTGGAACACGACAGAGATCCCTGTGATGAAATACGATAATCTGCTGTATACCAACAGCAATTACAAGGTCTTTGTACAGGACGCTCCCAGGGGGCTACGACTACTCCTCTCAGAGCTATCTGTTCTCGTTCACTGAATACGGACAGCATGAGAACTTCTTGATAAAGCTGAAAAAGAACTTTTCCCTCGGAGACGTGAACAGCGACGGCATAATAGACGCTGTTGACGCATCAAAGGTCCTTAAGCACTATGCGCTTATATCTACAGAACAGGAGGGAGAATTCTCAGACGCTCAGATAGCGGCTGCCGACGTAAACGGTGACGGCGAGATAAATGCTGTTGATTCCTCCGATATCCTTGCATATTATGCTTACGCTTCGACTTCGGACGAAGCCATAAAAACTATGGAAGAATTCATGAATAAAAACTAAGTATACTATCGTCCGCTGACAGCAACAAAAGCTCCGGCGGACGATTTTTTATGATAACAGGTCAAAAGCCGGCATGAAACTCCGGAAAGGTAGTGACAAATGAGCGTTTTTGTGGTATAATTTGTAAAAACGTTCTACTACAGGAGGTATCATCATGCTTGATTTCATAACCATAAACGAACACAGCAGCATTCGCATAGACGAAGGAAAGATAATCTACTCCGACCCGTACAACATAAGCGGTGCTCCGCAAGACGCAGATATCATACTCATCACTCACAGCCACTTCGACCACTATTCCCCTGATGATATCCGCAGGGTTATGAAGTCTGACACTGTCATCGTCTGTCCGTCCTCCATGACCGAGCCGCAGGAGCTTGGGCTGACTGTAAAGCAGGTCAACGCAGGCAAAAGCTTTGAAGTATCCGGGATAAAATTCGAGGCAGTACCTGCTTATAATATTGGAAAGCCCTTCCACCCTAAGTCCAACGGCTGGCTGGGGTATATCATAGACAGTCCGGAGCACGGACGTATATACATCGCAGGCGATACTGATGTCACCCCCGACAACAAGCATATAAAGTGCGATATCGCACTTGTTCCGGCAGGTGGAAAATTCACCGCTGACGCTGTGGAGGCTGCCGGACTGGTGAACACTATCCGTCCGAGGTATACCGTTCCGATACACTACGGAACAGTTGCAGGAGCCCCCTCAGACGGCGAGAGATTCCGTAAAGCAGTTGACAGCGGCATCGAGGTAGAGATAAAGCTGTAGCTGACAACCTATTGCCATTACCTGCCGCAATAATCCGATTGTAACTATATACCCGCAAATCGTTTCAGAGGAAGATGCACATGAATATCATTTTAAGGAAGCTGATACAATTTTCAATGAGGGATTTCACAGAGCTGAGCAAGCTTGACAATCCCGAATTCGGCGAGGGACTTGCAAAGCTCAAGAAAAAGCTGCCGCAGAGCTCTGAGCCGTCAGAAAGAATAAAGAAAAAAATGGACATAAGAAAGTGCAGAGTAAAGGATGGTATTTACTACATTGCAAAGGATAAGAAAAACCGGAGCAATAAAAAGGTCCTTTTTATCCACGGAGGCGGCTTTTTCCTTGAAGCTATGCCCCTGCACTGGAGGCTTTGTCAACGCCTTGCAAGAGATACAGGCTGTGAGATAATATTTCCAGAGTACCCTATGGTACCTGAAAGCGACGCAAAGGAGTGCCACATTATGCTCATGGAGGTCTACAGGGAGCTCATAAAAACCTGTTCCCCTGAGGATCTGACCATTATAGGCGACTCCGCAGGAGGCACTCTCTCGCTGTCATTGTCAATGCTCGCAAGAGAAAAAGGACTTCCCCTCGCCAGTGAGATAATTCTCATCTCACCGGGCTTCATAATCGGACAGATGACCGAAAATGAAAGCAGAAGAGCTGAATATATAAGAGATCAGGACTGTATCATAGGTCATTTCCCTGTCGATAAGATAAGCAAGCTGTGGCTCGGAGACCTCAACGCAAATGAATACAGAGCCGACGCCACAAAGGGCAGTATCAGCGGACTTCCTCATATTACCATGTTTTCGGGAACTCATGACATAATGAACATTCCTGCAAGACGGTTTGCCGCAAAAATGAAAAAAGAGGGTCACCCCTACTCCTATTACGAGAAAAAAGGCGGAGCCCACGATTACGCTTTATTGAAAAAGAGCAGAAAAGAGTACAATATCATTGTATCAAGGATATTATACTCAAAATGAGAGCCTGTGTGCCGCAAGAGCCGTTGCTGTTTTCTTAGTTCCGCCCTATTGAACAAAAACGGGCGGATTTTTTATACATATTTAACAACAATATACTTGCCGTAAAAACATATATCATTAATCCTTAAAGAATATGAACTTTTATACGATTAATTATTTATAATAATCAAAGCTTGGATAAACGCTGAACAGCCATTTTATTATTTATAAAATGTTGACGTTACTGCTCATTTATAAATGTTAAATTTATGTGAACAAAAATATCCACCTTTTCCTCGTTTTTTCGGTTGAAAAAATATACCTAAAAGGTGTATAATTTTAATACAACAAAGAGGAATTATTTTAGCTTTACATCCAAAAATGATAATCAATAACGGCACTTTATCATACTTCAGCGATTACTGCCCGACGTGATCAGAGGTGATGACAATGAATTCAGAAGCTATTTTCAACGCGGCTCATTCGACAGCAATAAGACTACTTGAATCAGGCGCGTTCATATCCCCGGAGGATACGGTATGCTCTATAGAATCCGCTTCCGGAAGGATATATACGGGTATAAGCCGCGCAGATATGACCGGTATAATACACGCAGAGGCTGACGCAGTAATGAATATGCAGGCTGCCGGGGAAAGCGCCATAGCTGCACTGCTGCTCATAAGCACTCAGAGCAGGACGCACCTGCTGCCCTGCAATAACTGTATCGGCTATATCCTTTCACTGGATCCGTCAAACGTCAACTGTATGATACTCATGCAGGACAGACCGGTGAGTATCACAGAGGTCGGCAGATTTGCCGCACCCTGCGAATCAGTTCCCGAACCTCAGAATTTCAGTGCACCGCCTTATCAGCAATATCAGCAGTACCAGCCCTACTCTTCGGCAGCTCCTGTAAATCAGACAGCCGATGCGGAGAAAGATGAAGCTCAGAAAAAGTCTCTGAATTCCGTAAGCATCGCAGAAATACTCGAAGTCTCGGCAGAAGTTGAGGCAAACAACCAGAGCTCGAACGGCAGTATCCTTAAAGAAAGGGTAAAGGATATACTCAAAGCCGCAGAGGACGACACAGACGAATTTCTTAACAGTCTGCCGCCGCCAAACAGGCGTTCCGGCTTTTTCAGGAAATAAAAGGGGATATCACTGTCACAGCAGCCGCAGACCGACTCAGCCGGCAGCTGCTGTCCAAATAAATACAGGGGGAGGTATTTCGTAATTATGAAGGATTCAAAAAGAATATCGGCAGTCACTCTCATACTCATAAGTGAGCTTGTCATTATGATAATACTTTCTCTTGTTGTGACCAAGACCATAAGCTTCACCACACGTAAAAGCTCAATGGACAATATGCAGACCATAACCAGCGAGCGTGCCCATATAATCCAGACCTACGTGGAAAACTCAGAAAAGATACTAGCGTACTACAGCAAGGCAGACCAAATATCAGCTCTGCTCAGCGATCCCACAAACAGGGAACTTCAGGCAAAAGCTCAGGCATACACCGAGAGCTTTTCAAAGGATATCGAAAATCTTGAGGGAATATACGTTAGCGAATGGAACACTCATGTTCTTGCTCATACCAATCCTGATATCGTGGGACTTGTTACACGTAAGGATCCAGAACCACTGAAACAGCTTCAGGACTCTATGCTCGCAGCAGGCAACGACGTATACGACACAGGCATAATCATATCCCCTGCCAGTGGCAGACAAATAGTCTCTATGTACAAAGCTGTATATAACGAAGCTAACGAGCCTATAGGACTTGTGGGCCTCGGAATATTCACAGACAGCCTTGTGAGCACTCTCAACGATATAAGTATCAGTGGCTTTGATGACAGCTTCTACACAATGATAAACGTCAATGATATGAAATATATATTCATTGACGACGAGGAGCTCATAGGCAAGCCTACCGAGAATAAGACTATCCGGCAAATATGCGCAAATCTGAGCAAGGGCAAGGGCAGCGAAGAGGGCAGCTTTGAATACAGAGCAGACGGCACTAAATACGTTTCCACATATTGTTATATGCCGAAGTACAACTGGCTGCTTATGATCGATGATACAAAAAGAGAGGTCTACTCCCTCACGTACCTTATGGCACTGTATATGGGGATATTCGGAATAGCCATCCTAGGTCTTGTAATACTTTTTAGCTTCATAAACAGGAAGCAAGAAAAAATGAACCAGAAACTCGCAAATACTATAGTCAAGAGCAACAAGACAAAGGAATCGCTGTACGCAGCTATGTTCAGGGACGTTCTCACAGATGTAAGGAACCGTATCGCCTTTTCTATGGATTTTGAAGAAGTTAATTCGACAGAAGATCACCCATACTACTTCATAATGTTCAATATCTCCAATTTTAGCGATATCAACTCACGCTATGGCAACGATACGGGAGACTGGCTCCTTACAAAGACTGTAGAGATACTTGGACAGGTATTCAAGAACAGCAGGATATACCGCACAGGAGCTGATGAATTCATTGTATCTTTACAGGTTAACAGCGCAGAAAAGCACACAAGCGATATCCTTGACATCGCTCAGGACGCCTACGAGAGGCTTACCTCTCCTCAGCAGACCCCAACTATGGGTAAGGTAAACTTTGGATACAGAGCGGCTGTTGCAAGGAAGGTAGGAACTATAAATACATCAGTAATTACCGTGCTCAAGGCTATGCTCAACAAAGACCCCGAATCACAGTTCGGACGTATAAACTTCACAGACCTCAGTTCATAACACAGGAACGCGGCTGCCGTATCAACGGCAGCCGCTGCTGATTATCGAAGAGAAGATATCTGTTGACTTTTACGGCATTGCATGATATAATAACTGTGTAAACAATGACCCTCAGACACATGAAAGGCTGATAGTATGTACTGGAAAAGCAGAAATATACAACTGAAAAATGGCTATGATCTCCCGTTTACGGGGATAGTGCGCCCTTTTTCGGATTCAGTCGGCTAAAGCATACCGGCTCAAGGGTCTGTAAAGGCAATTAAATACGCGCATTATCTCCTTGACTGCTTTAAAATTCAGTTTAAGGAGATTTTTTATGTTCAATATAAAGAAACAGCTTTTAAAGCTGTATTTATCATCGGTCTTAGCTGATCTTTCCCTGACAGGCGCATGGGTGGCTATACTCGCGGCAAGAGGCTACAGCCTTATAGAGATAAGCATAGCCGAGACCGTATTTCACATCACAAGCATTATTTTCGAGCTCCCGTCGGGAGTTATGGCGGACGTGTTCGGCAGAAAGAAAATGCTGATAGTAAGCAGTATAATGCGTTTTATCGGAAATACCGCCATGATACTGTCTAATGACCTGTTTATTGTCTGCATAGCTATCGCGCTCCATGCCCTCAGCTATAATTTTTCATCAGGCACCGGCGACGCACTTGCTTATGACTCAATGAAAAGAGCAGGCACCCACGGGAGATTTGAACGCTACGAGTCAAATCAGCTCATTATATACCGTGTCTGCAACGGCATATCTACGCTGTGTGCAGGTCTTGCGCTTGCTATCGGCTACAAGCTCGCATACAGCACTGACCTTATCGCCTGTGCCCTACAGCTGGCGGTGCTGTCAACGCTGACGGAGGTAAACGCAAAGAGCGGCGGCAGTGAAATAAATGTATTCGCAAGGATTCGTGAATGTTTTAGAGATAGCCTGCTTTTTCTCAAAGAGGCGCGTCGAGCTCTGGGGCTCATGTTCTGTAATTCATTTGTGGGAGCTGTTGATATACTCCTCCTGTTCTTCCTACAGGCAAAGCTCACGGAAAGAGGTATACCGAATCGTTGGCTCGGTCCTGCCCTACTGTTTATGGAAACAGGCGGCGTTATCGGTTCAAAGCTGATACTGCGCTTCCCGAAGGTGCGGTACAAGGCAGTGTTTATATTCACAGCTACACTTGTTGCCGCAGGAGTGCTTCTCGAACACTCCGCAAGCTTCGTCATAATGGCGCTGGGCGGCTTTATAGCTGCTACAGGCGACGACGCCCTGCAAGTAAGGACAAATGCAAAGCTTCAGGATATGTTCCCCTCCGAGCAGCGTGCGACCCTCACTTCCGTGGAGTCCCTGAGCTTTTCGGTCATTATGATAATCCTTACTCCTCTTGCAGGAGCATTATTCAGTATATGGTGATACAAAAAGAGCTTTGTTATATAAAAAAATGCCCCGAAGCATTTCAATATGCTTCGGGGCTATGCTTTCTAACTTTGCTAGCGGAATAAATCATAATTTTCGGAGAAAAATTTGATTCGAGCCGTTAGTCCCTTGTATGGGGATGTGGGCATAACCACCTACAAGGGACGCCAAAGTGCAGGCAAACAAAAAAGGACTGCGAAAGCAGTCCTTTAAAAATGTCGGCACTGATTTAGTTTCCCGGGCCGTCACCAGCCAAGTATCGTCAACGCGAATGA
>NZ_JAGCFH010000300.1 GCF_017650195.1 Ruminococcus sp.
AGATACTTATGGACTGGAGAAACTACTTACAGGTATTCCGTGAAAAGGACAGGTTCCTTTACGGTATAATCGGAATGGATATATTCTCCGCTCTGCTGGTATTATTCTTCTTTGGACTGATGATATGGATGCTGTCAACGGATTTCACCATAAGCCAGAGCCGTCTGCTAATAGCTTTCGGCTTTGTGCTTGTTGCCTCTCGGTTCCTACTCAAAATATATATGTCGGATGACCCCGAGATTCTAAGATTCGTTTCGGCTACAAAGTCTTATATACTGCTCTCGGCAATGCTTGTAAACTCATGGAAGCGCTACACCGATAGCAGGAATATGTAAACAAGCTATATAATAAAAAGCCCGGTCGTGTGTGACCCGGGCTCTTATTATTCTTACTTAATGACTCTTACTCTGATAACACCATCAACTGCATTAATCTTGCCTTCAACCGTAGGAGGTACATCACCTGTTACATCGAGCATCGTGTAAGCAAAGTCCTTCTTGGAAGCGTTTACCATGTTCTCGATGTTGATTCCTTCGTTGCCTACTGCTGATGTGATAGAAGCAATAGTTGTAGGAACGTTCTTGTGGATTATGCATATCTTTGTGCCAACAGCGTTCATTGAAGCGTTGGGAAGATTTACACTGTTCTTGATATTGCCATTCTCAAGGTACTCAATAAGCTCCTCAGCTGCCATAACTGCACAGTTGTCCTCGCTCTCGGGAGTTGAAGCACCGAGGTGAGGGAGAACGATAACGTCGTCAACACCAAGTACTGTATCGTCAGCAAAATCTGTAACATACTTAGCAACCTTGCCGTCAGCGATAGCCTTTACTACTGCCTCACTGTTGATAAGCTCACCTCTTGCAAGGTTGATGAGACGAACGCCATCCTTCATCATAGCTATCTGTTCAGCATCGATAGTGTTCTTTGTCTGAGGAGTATAGGGCATATGGATAGTAATGTAATCACTGTTCTCGTATATTTCGTTAATATCTGAAACAATCTTTACGGAAGGCTCAAGATGAAGTGCAGCGCCTACTGAAAGGAAAGGATCGAAGCCTATTACCTTCATGCCGAGGGCCTCTGCTGCGTTTGCAATCTTTCCGCCGATAGCGCCGAGACCGATTATTCCAAGAGTCTTGCCTGCAATCTCAGGACCCGCGAACTTAGACTTGCCGCCCTCAACTGTCTTAGGAGCATCAGGTGTGCCCTTGAGTGAAGCTGCCCATGAAGCTGCCTCAACAATCTTTCTTGAAGAAAGAAGAAGTGCGCATATAGCAAGTTCCTTAACAGCGTTTGAGTTTGCACCGGGAGTGTTGAATACGCATATACCCTCCTGTGCGCAGCGCTCAACAGGTATATTGTTCACGCCTGCACCGGCACGGGCGATAGCAAGAAGATTGTCGCCAAACTGCATATCGTGCATCTTTGCGGAACGCACCATTATTGCGTCTGGATTAGCGCAGTCCTCGGATACTGAATACTTGCTCTTGTCAAAAATATCTGTGCCGATATCTGAGATCTTATTTAAAGTCTGTATCTTGTACATTTCAGTAAACCTCTTTCTGTGTATTTTTATCTGTACGATTAGGAGTTCTCTTCCTCGAACTTCTTCATGAATGCTACGAGCTTTTCAACTCCCTCAATAGGCATAGCATTGTAGATAGAAGCTCTCATACCGCCTACTGTTCTGTGACCTTTAAGGTTTTCGAAACCTGCTGCCTTTGACTCTGCAACGAACTTCTTGTCAAGCTCCTCATTGCCTGTGATAAAGGGAACGTTCATAAGTGAACGGTCCTTCTTTGCAACAGTGCCCTTGAACATCTTGCTGCTGTCGAGGAAATCGTAAAGGATCTTAGCCTTCTTCTCATTATGAGCCTTCATAGCCTCGAGACCGCCCATTTTCTTAATCCACTTGAATACCTTGCCGCATACGTAGATGCCATAGCAGGGAGGAGTATTGTAAAGTGACTCGTTATCTGCCTGTATCTTCCAGTCCATCATTGTAGGAGTACACTTAAGTGCGGGACCGTCAGCGATGAGGTCCTCACGAACGATAATGATCTGTACGCCTGAAGGACCAACGTTCTTCTGAACGCCGCCGTAGATAACGCCGTACTTCTTAACGTCAACAGGCTCTGAGAGGAAGCACGAGCTTACATCGGCAACAAGCTCATGACCTTTTGTGTTTGGGAGCTCCCAGAACTTTGTACCGTAGATAGTGTTGTTCTCGCATATATATACATAATCCACATCGTCGGGAATATCGAGATTTGAGCAGTCTGGGATATATGAGAATGTCTTGTCAGCAGATGAAGCTACCTTTACTACTTCACCGTACTTCTCAGCTTCCTGAGCAGCCTTCTTAGCCCACTGACCGGTGATGATGTAAGCAGCCTTACCCTTCTTCATAAGGTTCATTGGAACGCCTGCGAATATAAGTGAAGCGCCGCCCTGTACGAAAATTACTTTATAGTTATCGGGGATATTCATGAGGTCGCGGAGATCCTTCTCAGCTTCCTTGATGATCTCATCATATACCTTTGAACGGTGAGACATCTCCATTACGGACATACCGCATCCCTTGTAATCCATCATTTCCTCTGCACATTCCTTGAGTACTTCCTCGGGAAGCACTGCAGGACCTGCGCTGAAGTTATAAACTCTGCTCATGTTAAAAAACCTCCAGATTGATATATAAAATAAGTAGTATTTGCAATACAATATAAATTATACTCCTTTAATCGAGATAAGTCAATATCAAAAAGCGATTTTTTTATAGTTCGTTAATTTTTTGGCAAAAGGTGCAAAAAAAGAAGATTTCTCTGTGCTAATAGTTACATATTCCGCTGTTTTTAAAGCTCCGCCCGTATCTAAAAAAACTGCACGCCATGATATGCGTGCAGTACTATTCAGTAAAAACTATAGCTATGACTGTTATATTATCCTTGCTGCCGCTTTCGAGAGCCTTGTTAACAAGGAGGTGAAGACGGGTCTTCATGCTCTTCGGCATTTCAAGTATCTCCTCGATATCAAGTATGGAAACATAATCCGAAAGACCATCCGTACAGAGCAACAGAAGGTCACCATATTCCATTCCCCCTGTCAGTTCCGTTATGTCTATCTGCGGAGCGGACTTCACATTGCCAAGCACCGGGAATATTATGTTACGATGTACATGAGTCCTGCGCTCCTCTGTAGTTATAGCTCCCTCGTCTATGAGTAGCTGCACAAGAGACTGATCACGCGATATCTGTTTGATGCGTCCTCCTCGGAAACGGTAAAGCCTGGAATCTCCAACATTGAAAATGTATATCCTGTTATCTGCGTCAACAGCGACTCCGCATACAGTAGCCTGCATATTATGGGTCTCGGGGTCTGATTCGCTGTACTTAGCAAGTCCTCGATGTACATCCATAAGATCTGCTTCGAGGTTGGCAATATTGGAAAAGCCTTTATCCCTCAGTAGCTCAAGACACATTCTTGAAGCCAGTTCGCCTGAGCGCTCTCCAGACACTCCGTCCGAAACAGCCGCTAAAAACGGAACCTCCGCAGTCTGTTCGGAAGAGCCTGAATCTATCACGCTGCCGTTTATTAGCAGTGCATCTTCATTATGGGACATTATTCCCTTTTCCGTTACTCCGCAGCAATAATACATTCAAGCCTTTTCTCCTTTCAATTAGTCTATTTCGTACATTGTAATACCGTTTTTGCTGGTAATATCTATGAGTTCCTGCGTCGTTATACCCTTGATCTCAGCAGCCTTTGCAGCCGTATAAGCTATCATAGAGCTGTCGCTGCGCTTTCCTCTGAAAGGCTCTGGAGCCATATACGGACAATCGGTCTCCATGAGTAATCTGTCCAACGGCACGGCTTCAAGAGCTTTAAGTGCTTTCTTTGCATTTTTGAATGTAAGCACACCTGTAAAGCCTATATACATTCCAAGCTTCAGTATCTCTTTCGCCGTTTCGGCAGAGCCGCTGAAGCAGTGTACCACTCCGCGTGGACGGTACTCTCTAAGTATATCTACAGTATCCTCGGATGCGTCCCTGCTGTGAACTATCACCGGCATATCAAGTTCTGCCGCCAGCTTAAGCTGCTCACAGAAAAAGCGTATTTGCGCATCGCGGTCGTAGCCCTCATAGTGATAATCGAGACCTATCTCGCCTATTGCTTTTATCTTAGGTTCGGAGGCTGTCATCCTGCGTAGCCTGTCAAGATAGTCCCCAGGTGTTTCATCAATGTTTTCAGGATGAACGCCTACCGCTGCATAGATATAATCGTACTTCTGTGCAAGCCGCATATTCTCAACTGAATCTTCAAGCCCCGAAGCCGCCAGCATAACAAACTTAACGCCCTTTCCGGGTAGTTCGTCCAACACCTGCCCCCTGTCATCGTCAAAAGCTCTGTCGGCATAATGTGCATGGGTATCAAAAATATTCATCAGTTCTCACCGCCGAAATACTTTTCCTTCATGTTATTAACGAAGCTGTCGCTTATTATGAAGTCGTTTCCGGACGCTATTCCGTCCATTGATACGGAAACAGCAATGGAATTTCCGTGCTCAAACATAAATTTGATAGCGCTCTTGCGGTTCTTGAAGTCGGCAGAGGTAATATTTGTCTGTATCTTGTTTATTATGTTATTAAAGCTTATATCAATGGTGTCGGCAATACGCTGTCCGTCCGCCTGATTAACCATAGACGAAAGCAGTGAAGAAGCAATAAAAGCACGCTCGCTCTCGCCGCCGGAAAACATGGTATAGGTAACGAAAGTAAGAGCCTGATCACCGTTAAGGTACTGATTGCTGCCGTCGTTCTTCAAGCCGGCGATATCAGCGTTGACAGGATAAGATACGCCGCCGAAAATATCGCAGGCGCTCTTGAAGGCATCTCCACTAAACTGTGCATACTTGCTTATCTTTATGTCGAATACTGATTCAACGAATTTTGAGGCAGCCTCAGCACCGCCTGTGTTATAGCTGTCTATAAGGCTTACCTGCCCTCCGTCCGCAAGAGCTATAGAGTTTGAAGGCACGCCGATGAATACCAACTGCTTCTTTATAGGCATTGAACGCATAAGCACAAATGTGGGAGGGCAATACTCCTGCTGCTCCAGCACAAGGAGCATGGTATGATTGTCCTCTTCTGAAACCACTCCCGCAGTTCTAGGCACTGGTTCCTTAAGTTCGTTGCTTTTTCCGAGTCCCCAGTAGTTCCATGCAAACAGCGCACTACCGCCGAGAATTATCAGTCCTATAAAAATAGTGAGAAGAAAAGGTACTGCTACGTGTCCTGTTTTTTTAGCCATTTTTGTGGCTCCTTTCATATTTTTTGGTCGTCATTTTTTGTCTTTCTTTTGATTTTTATAATGATCACAGTATTATAAACTGATCGTATAACGTGACGCTGAATATTATCCGCTTCAAAATGAATAAAAAATCTTTTCAATTAACATAGTTTAAAACTTAAAGGCGGAGCTTCGGTTGTCCACAGAGTTTTCCACATTTTCAACACAAATGAATTGACTGTCAATGTTTAAACTCACAATTCAACAGTGTGTTGAAAAAGAACAGGTGTTCATCTAGCGAACTCAGTCTACCACTATAAGAACAACGATATATAGCCAAATTCTTTCTGTCAACATAGGCTCTGTCCCTATTTTCTGGCACATTTCCCCTGTTAAAAAACAGGGTATTATTCCGCGAAAATTTTCTGAACGAAATCTGTTTCAACGATTGTTGATTTATACAAAAGAGTGTGATATAATTAATAAGGCTATTCAAAGACGTTGGCCATTAATACGAGCTTGCGGCGTATCTCTTCGATATCGGTCCGCATTCGTCTATGAGCGCATAAACGTCCTCAGGAAGCACCGGAACGCCTGAATCAAGTGAGAAAAGCATGGTACGCCGATCTTCCATGAAAATATCATACATTAAAATTATAACATACATCATACCTTATTTCAAGACGTTTTTTTACTTGTAATTAAATTTTAATTTTGATAAATCCACGAAAGGACAGATGAAAAAAATGAAGCCTTATCTGAAACGAGCATGGGCTGAGGTGTCTCTCCCAAGGCTCAGAAGGAATGTAGATATCATAAGAGGTCTGAACTCCCCTGGTACTGAAATAATGGCTGTGGTAAAGGCTGACGCATACGGTCACGGCGACGAGCATATCGTCCGCTGTCTTGCCGAGCAGTGCGGAATAAAGTATTTCGCAGTATCAAATCTTGATGAAGCTATTGCTGTAAGGAAGTTCGCGCCTCAGGCTGAGATACTCATTCTCGGATATACTCCACCAGAGTACGCCCATGAAATAGCAATGTACAATATAATTCAGGGCGTAGTTTCTACAGAGTATGCGCTGGAACTCGTAAAGAACAGCGCTGAGCCCATACGCTGTCATATAAAAATAGATACGGGCATGGGCAGAATAGGCCTCAAGCATGATACTCCCGAAGAGTGTGCTGCTGAGATAGAAGCTATGATGAAGATAGAAAAGCTCTCAGTTGAGGGCATATATACACACTTTGCTGTTGCTGACAGCGATGCCCCGGATAATGTCGCTTATACCGACAGGCAGGAAAAGTTCATAACAGATACCTACGATGTGCTTGTGAGCAGAGGCATAAAGCTTAAGCACCTGCATTTCATGAACAGTGCAGCCACCTGCTACAGGAACAATCCGAGAAGCACTCTTTCCCGTGCAGGTATCATACTCTATGGTCTACACCCCGATATCAGCCTTGATATCCCTGAGGGACTTGAACCTCTTATGGAGCTAAAAGCTGTTATATCTCACGTAAAGACTGTCAATCCGGGAGACTGCATAAGCTACGGAAGAACTTTCGTTGCCAACCGCGAAATGCGTATAGCTACAGTAACTATAGGCTATGCCGACGGATATTCACGCCTTCTCAGCTCAAAAGGTGAGATTCTCGTCCACGGCAAGAGGTGTAAAATTGTTGGCAGAGTATGCATGGATCAGCTGATGATAGATGTATCACATGTTCCTGAAGCAAAGTCTGGAGATATAGTAATACTTATCGGCACCGACGGAAATGACCGCATCACAGCCGATGATCTTGCGCAATTATACGGTACTATCGGATACGAGGTGGTATGCGGTATATCCAAACGCGTACCACGAATTTATATTGAATAAATCATAGTTTAATGCCGTATGCGTAAAATTATGAAGGAGGATAAATATGATAAAAGCAATGACTATTTCGTATGAGGTAGGCGATAACCTCTACCTCAACCTTACAAATAAATGTCCCTGCGCTTGCACATTCTGCATACGCAATCACGCCGACGGCGCCTACGGCTCTGACCCTCTGTGGCTGGAGCACGAGCCATCAATGGATGAGATAATCGCTGACCTTAACAAGCGCAAGCTCAAAAAGTACTGCGAGATAGTTTTCTGCGGCTATGGCGAGCCAACCGAGCGCCTTGACGCAGTTCTCGAAACTGCAGCTTATCTCCGCAGCAGGGAAAACTGTCCCCGTCTACGTATCAATACTAATGGTCTCGGCGACCTTATCCACGGCAGGAGCATAGCAAAGGAACTCTGCTATGAGCTAGACGTTATTTCCATAAGCTTAAACGCTCCTACCAAGGAGGACTATATGGCTGTAACACGACCGAAATTTGAAAACGCTTTTGAGGCTCTCCAGAAGTTCACCAAGGACTGCGTAAAGGTAGGCAGAGCCGAGGTGATAATGTCAGTCGTTGATGTTATCTCAAAAGAGCAGATAGAGGCTTCACGCCAGCTTGCCGAAAAGCTGGGTGCTCACCTCCGGGTTAGGACATTTGACGACTGATAATCTGCATATATTTCACCAGTCCATTTTGTGCATTATTTTTACATTCCGCCTATGGAAAAAAATACGTTAATATGATATAATTATTTATTGAAGGATTTCTCTAATCTGAGATAAGGAGTAATTTCTATGAGTAAAAAAGGTAAGATCATACTTGCAGCTTCGATCTCCACATCGGTACTGGCTCTGACAGCTGCTGCCGTCACTGTATTCGTATGCAAGCGTATTTACGAGAAGAATTATTTCTCGGTCACGGATTAACAGGTCAATATTATTAAAAAGAAGGTTGAATAATATGGAAATCAAATTCACAAAAGCAGCAAGCCTTAAGGCTAAGCCGCAGCCCGGCGACAAGCTCGGCTTCGGCCACATCTTTACAGACTATATGCTTGTAATGCCCTACGATGAGGGCAAGGGCTGGCACGATCCCGAGATTAAGCCCTATGCTCCTATTGAGCTCTCTCCTGCAGCTATGTGTCTCCACTACGGTCAGGAAGTATTCGAAGGCTTAAAAGCTTACAGAACTGCTGACGGCAAGGTACAACTCTTCCGTCCTCAGGAAAACTTCAAGAGACTCAATAAGTCCAATGAAAGACTGGTTATTCCCGAGCTCCCAGAGGAGCTTGCAATGAAGTGCCTCCTTGAGCTCCTCAAGGTAGAAAAGGACTGGGTTCCTTCAAAGGAAGGCGAGTCACTCTATATCCGTCCGTTCATTATCGCTGTTGATCCTTTCCTCGGCGTTAAGCCCGGCGAACAGTACCTCTTCATCATCATTCTCTCACCCTCAGGTGCTTACTACGAGAGCGGTCTCAACCCTGTAAACATCTACGTTGAGAGCAAGTATGTCCGCGCTGTAAGAGGCGGTATGGGTTTTGCAAAGACAGGCGGCAACTACGCTGCTTCTCTTATCGGACAGGACGAGGCTCACAAGCAGAACTACTCACAGGTTCTCTGGCTCGACGGAGTTGAGCAGAAATACATAGAAGAAGTTGGCGCTATGAACATCTTCTTTGTTATTGACGGTAAGGTAGTAACTCCTATGCTTCAGGGCTCTATCCTCCCCGGCATCACAAGAAAATCTGCTATCGAGGTATGCAAGAGCAAGGGTATACCCGTTGAGGAAAGACGTATAAATATCCAGGAGATCGCTGACGCTTACGACGCTGGCAAGCTTGACGAGGTATTCGGTACAGGTACTGCTGCTGTTATTTCACCTGTTGGTCACCTTAAGTGGAACGACAAGGTAATGGAGATCAACGGCAACAAGATCGGCAAGATCTCACAGATGCTCTATGATACAATGACAGGTATCCAGTGGGGCAAGATCGAGGATAAGTTCAATTGGATCGTTCCCGTTGAATAATAAATATCAACTTTTAAAGCGCTTCCGTTTTTCGGTAGCGCTTTTTTATGCCTGAACAGATTATCAATTCCGCCCGCCTTTTCATATAATAAATGTGATAAGAGATAATCATTCTATGCCATAAAAGGCGGACAGGAGTATAACATGAATAAACACAGGATACTTATCGCAGGTGGCGATATGAGGCAGATATACTGCGCAGAAAGGCTGTCCCGCGATTTTGAGATAGGGCTTATAGGCTTTGACATTGAAAGCTTCGCCAACCATGCCGGACTTACCGTAGCCGACGTCAGTTTCCATAAATACTATGACTGCGCACTGCTACCGGTCCTGACAGCAGGAAATGACAGTAATATCTATACCCCATGCAGTCAGTACCCCCTCACTGCCGATATAGTTAGAACTCTCCTTTCAGAAAATAGTATCGTTTTCGCCGGAAAAGTGAATACGGAATTTAAAGAGGTCTTTCAAGGGTACGAGATATATGACTATATGCTCAGTGAGGAGCTTAATATAAAAAATGCTGTACCCACGGCAGAGGGAGCGGTACAGCTTGCCCTTGAAGAGCTTCCTGTAACACTAAACGGACTGAAAGTCCTTATTATTGGCATAGGAAGGATAGGCACAGCTCTTGTTAGGATATTGCAGGGCTTCGGTGCAGACATAACAGCTGCCGTACACAGTTCTCGTGGAGCAGCAAAAGCAAGAATGTACGGCATAAAAGCTGTTCCTATAAAACGCCTCGGCAATGATTACGGGCTAGTGTTCAATACAGCTCCTCAACTCGTACTTGATAGTAGCAAACTGGCTGAATTTGCGAATAATACTCTCTTCATCGACCTTGCCTCAAAGCCAGGAGGCATAGACTTCGACGCCGCTCTTAGTCTTGGACTAAAGGTGATATGGGCTCTAGGACTTCCTGGGAAGACTGCACCTATTACCGCAGGAGAAATAATAGCAGAAACTATCATCTCAAAGCTTAGGGAAAGAGGTGAAGTAAGTGAGTGAGGTGCTTAAAGGCCTGCGGATAGGCTTTGCAATGACTGGCTCCTTTTGCACATTCAGTCATTGCTTTGAGCAGGCAGAGCTGCTTATGGAAATGGGCGCGAAGCTCCTGCCTATAATGTCTGAAAACGCATCCGCGACTGATACACGTTTTGGAAAAGCTGAAGATAATATCAACAAGCTACGCAATATAACTGGCAGCGAAGTCATTACTTCCATATCAGACGCCGAAGCAATAGGTCCCAAGGAGCTGACAGACATAATGGTAGTCGTCCCCTGTACTTCAAATACTGCCGCAAAGCTTGCTTCCTCTATAACCGATACCCCAGTGACTATGGCAGTAAAATCCCACCTTCGTCGTGGAAAACCTGTAGTACTTGCTATAGCCTCAAACGATTCTCTTATGGGCTCGGCAAAGAATATCGGTGAGCTATTTAACAGGAAAAATTACTACTTTGTGCCAATGAAACAGGATGACTGGGTTAACAAGCCTGCATCCCTTGTGGCGGAATTTTCCATGTTGCCGGATACTATTGAAGCATCATTGAAAGGGATACAACTCCGCCCAATAATATATTATTCCGCACCAATATAAAATAAAAAGGACTGCGAAAGCAGTCCTTTAAAAATGTCGGCACTGATTTAGTTTCCCGGGCCGTCACCAGCCAAGTATCGTCAACGCGAATGAGCTTAACTTCCGTGTTCGGAATGGGAACGGGTGTGACCTCATTGCCATAAGCACCGACTAATATAAACTTTTGAAGGAAT
>NZ_JAGCFH010000301.1 GCF_017650195.1 Ruminococcus sp.
CGTTCATAATAATAGGTTTTGCAATAATATTTATGACTTTATTTTCTGCTTTAGTGATAGGAAGTAATTCTATATCGGGCTTTATTCCATTTCTGGTATTCAGCTCTGTGGGCTGGATATTCCTGATCGTATCTGTCTGTCAGATATTCCGCCGTCCTGAAGGAGGACGCTATGCGACCATTGTATCTTGCTATGCAACACAAGAAACGACTGGTACCGGCGAGAATGAAACGACGTCCACAACACATTACTTTACAGTAAGATTTGACGATACCGGAGAGGTGATCGAGAATTTTACAGGCTCTATGTATGCTGATGTTTTCAAGACAGGATCAAGGGTATTTGTAGTAAAAAACAAAAAAGGAAGTTATGATGTTTTCTCTGCAGAGCCGCTTATAGCTTCCGGCATATACTCTCCCTCGAATATTTCTGCTGTAGAGTCTGAATACAAGTTGCCAGAAAGTGGAGCCAGAACTGCATTTATTGACAATATCAGCTTTTATGAGCTTTCGGATGCTGATGTTCAGTCTATAAAGTCTCTTAGGAAGAAACAGTTCAAAACACTGCTTATTGTTATTGCCTTTATGGCTATGATCCCATCGATCTTCATGACAGTGTTTTCCGGTATTTCTTTCATTCAGCTTATCATACTGACCGTATCTGCAGTTGTGATTGGATACTTATTCAAAAAGCTGTTGACAAGGGATCCGAGAGAAGAGTATTCAGCAAGACACGTTATAATAAAAGATAAGCGAACAGAAAGTGTTATGTATTCATCAGGTCAGAGCAGCAATACCAGTTTTTATACCTTTGAAACAACAGATACTCGTGAAATACTGAGTGATATAAAAGTCAATGACGAGGAAGCTCTGATTCGCAGAGTTGGTACCGAGGTCATACTTGCAAAAGATAAAAAAGGAATGTATAAGCTTTTCAACATCTGATAGACTTTCAAAAAAGCTCTTTAATATCAGTATAAGTTATGATGCAATCTTCGGATCACTTGCGGGAACGAGCAGAAACTGGCAATAACGGTGACGGGGATTCCTATGGAATACATGATTCAATGTTTTGGGGTAATAGGAAGATCTGCTGAAAATGCGATTCGCACGAAACAGTTTATTCCAGATTTTGAAAACAGCTTCACTGGCAAAATAAAGATTCGTTTTAGCAGCATTGTATTCGACGCAGATTATTATTTTCAATAACATTTTATGATAGAAAAGGATATAAAAAACCTGTAAGAGACATTTCCCTTACAGGTTTTTTTCATTCATATGGATGCATTATCAATATACGACGAAGCCGTATTTTGCTCTTGCATTGTTATAACCGTAGATGAGCTGATAAAGGATATTTCTGTCAGTGTTGTCAACAACATAGTCTCCGTTGATATCAGCTGCATACTGGCGAAGCAGACCATCGTACATTCTGTATGAGATATTTCCGCTTATGATATTATCCATAGCATCAAGGTCTTCATAGCTGAGGACTCCGTCTGCATTGGTATCGCCGAGCTTGAGCGGTCTTTCGGCCCATACGAATTTGTACGTGATGTCACCAATCCTGTAGCAGAGCTTTCCATCACTGCTATCATAGTAGTAATTAACGTTATTGTTCCATCTGATAATATTATTTCCATCGGAATTGCAGTCAGCAAAGGTCATTGTGTTGTTTGCGCCGAGTGACCTAATGAATACGCTGTGTGTCGGATTATCTTGTAGCTTATTGCCCTTGTAATAGCGGTCAACGCGGAGATGATCACCTATTTCGGGTATATAGGAAGTATCTGTGATACGCACATATGAATTGGTTCCGAAGTAATCATTTTGGAGCTTCTTTGCAAAGCCTGCACACTGGTAGTAAGGCTCCTCAATCTGCCAGTATGAATTAACGAAATACTTGAAAGCAGTGGGTCCCATTGGGAGATATGTAGATTGATCGTTGTTTATTGCAGTCCAGCTTGATGAATCAGGATCTCCTGTATTCCAGTAGCTTCCCTCGGGGAGCTTATATCTTTCGATAATACCAAAATCGTGCATACGTGTAGTTATCGCAGCAGTTGCCTGTGAAAGATCGGTATGATGCACCTTGATATTAACATCATCAAATGCTTTCTTGATAATATCAACTTTACCGGTTCCGTAGCGGTAATAGTCTACTGCTGCATTGATGACAGCATTGCGACAGTCAAGGAATGTGGCCTGTGTAGTATCACCTGTGTAGTATGCCATGGAGTTGTACCAGATATGAGCAAGGTCAATCTGCGGGATACCACCCTTGTACATCAGGTATGCGGCATGGTCGATGATAGTTGTGGCAAGATATGCCGGAGCCATGAGTGAACCGTACTGATAATTATCAGCAATCCACTGTGTGTTGTTTTTATAATCTAAGTAATTATCGTAGAATCCGAAATATATATTCTCGTAGAACTTATTGACTGTAGACTGCGGAGACTTCATATCTCTGAAAGAATACTTCTTGTTATACGCAGTATTGTCCTTGAACGCATCCGCAGCGACCATCCAATCGGGCTCTTCTTCACAGAGCTCGCCCATTATATCGCAGTAAGCTTCCATAAGAGCTTCTGTCTCTGTTTTGAGTCCGTGCGGCCACCATCCGAGCTTCTGATTGACAACAAGGTGTGTTAACTCATGACCAACTGAACCTACGTCCACGCCCATGCTATATGTTTGATCGCCTTCTGATCCAAAGTACAGCATATTTCTGTACTCATCAGGGCAGTTTGCATAGTTGTCAATTTTTATATGAGAGCGTGCATCACCTGGATGGTTGAACTCAAAAACATAAATTGACTGATCACCAGAGCCGCAAAAATCAAAATTGCTGTGACCGAGAGTATTCTTGTAGAAGTCATAAACTCTCTCTGTATTGTACAGAAGCTGAGCTTTGGTATTCCATGTCGACTCATCCTTCATCAATGGATCGAAGGAATTAAACCTAAAAACCTCGTTTGATGTGTCAGTTGGGGCAGTATAGTCAGCGTCAGAGACAACACTTATATTATTGCTCTTGTCGATGAGCCATAACTGAGAGTATTTATCGTACGCGCAATTAACATAATTGACGTTTCCTCTTAAATCAGTAAAACCTAATTGGGTTCCGTATACTAAATCGTAACCTGGATAGGTATTTGCTGCCTGTACAGACAATGCAGTCGGAACTAGCATACATAATGAAATGGCTGATGCCGCGATTTTTTTGAAATGTTTTCTCATTTGTTTCACTCCTATTACTTAATTTGCCGATCCCATAGCGAAGAAGGAAATCTTCGTATCATTTAGGGATAATATAAATATAACATAATGTAAAAAGAAATACTAATCAAAAATTGCGCTCATACATTAAACCACATTTATTATTGTGAAATAAACGAGCAGTAACAGTCTATATCTTTCTTTCACTTTTCACAGCTTTTTGATGATTCAATTTCAATCGGTTGCTAATTCACCTTAATCATCAGACTTGTGATTCTAAAAATTGAATAATAACTGATATTTTTGTCACTCACGGTAACTATAACGACTGCACTCCACATGCTGATCGTATTAATTATCAATTTGACAAGATTGGATTGAATACAAAAGCAGTATTTGCTGATAAAGCTTACGACAGCAATGGGATATACAAGGAAATGAATAATCTTATCCTGTTGCATGACTGGTGGCTTGCCGTCTACTGCTAATAACAAAGCAGCCTGCAAATTGCGCAGACTGCTTTTAGATATTACATAGAATTATTTTGTTTATTTCGTTGTCTACTTGACAGGGGACGGGTCACTGTACGGCACTGCTTTACATTTATTGTCTGCATACCGGACAACGATCAACCTAAGTATACATCAGCCAATCAATCGGCAAATTTATTGATATCAATGTCCGGAGAAGCGTCGATTTTCTCAGATACATATTTCCCATTTTTCTTATGCTGTTTAACACATTCGGTCAGAAGATATTCAATCTGTCCGTTGACCGAACGGAAATCTTCCTCCGCCCATGCGGCTAAATCATTATACAGCTTTTCCGACAGCCTGAGCGGAACCTGTTTTTTCTCTGCCATATCAGTACAGACTACCCGAGTTGACTATTGGCTGAGCGTCATGATTTCCGCAGAGCACTACGAGCAGATTGGATACCATTGCTGCCTTGCGTTCCTCGTCAAGCTCGACAACATTGTTTTCATTGAGCCTTTCAAGAGCCATTTCTACCATGCCTACTGCGCCGTCAACGATCATCTTTCTTGCGTCGATTATAGCAGAAGCTTGCTGTCTCTGAAGCATTACAGCTGCGATCTCGGGAGCATAAGCAAGGTAGGTTATGCGAGCTTCTATTATTTCAAGACCGGAATTCTGCACCTTAGCCTGTATTTCGTCGCGGATACGGGCTGCTACGACTTCGCTTGAGCCGCGGAGGCTTCCCTCGTCGGCGATGCCGTCACCTGTAGTATCAACATTCGGTGCAACGTCGTAAGGATAAAGACGTACAATGTTTCTCAGAGCCGTATCGCACTGGAGAGAAAGGTACTCCTTGTAATTCTCAACGTCGAAAACTGCCTTGGCGGTATCAACTACGCGCCATATAACGGCGATACCTATTTCAACAGGATTTCCGAGACAGTCATTGATTTTCTGACGGTTGTTATTGAGAGTCATTATCTTGAGGGATATTTTCTTTGAAGGCATCATAGCTGATCTGTAACCTGTCATAGGATTGGTGACAACAGTGCTGCCTGTTGTATCGCCCACATCGCCACTCTGACGGAGCTTTGTTGCGGCGGCTGGATTTACTGCTGTGCAGAACGGATTGACCCAGTAGAAGCCGTCACCCTTGAGAGTACCCTTGTACTTTCCGAAAAGTGTCAAAACTAGAGCCTCCTGAGGTTTTAATACCTTCAGTCCAAGGTAAGGTATCCAGCCTATGCAGAGCCATATCATGCCTATAATGCCAATCAATGGGTTTTCAAGAGTGATTCCTGCGATTATTGCAGGAATAGAGGCAAGATACAGAAGAGTGAAGATTATAACTGCTGACATACCGTTTTTTCTTGTTGATAATACTTTTTCTTTCATGATAGTTCTCCCTTTCATGTTTATAGATGAATGTATCTGATATCAATATGATATCATATTAATTTCGATTTGTCAAGATTAAATTATATGAATCAGCAATTTGCACAACAAGCCTTTATTATAGCATACGATATGATATGACGAGATTCGTGTAATACATCGGCTGATTAAAAACTCTAAATTAGGAAAAAGAGATAGATTACGAATATACTGGAATGAAGCGTGGCCTAAACGAGAAAAGGACATTTTTTGTATATCGTAATACCGAAAACAGGCCAGACAATTGAAGCCTAAGCCGTTAATATCATCAGTCATTGGAAAAAGGGGAGAGTAATCAAGGTACCGTCTATGTTTGTAAAAAGCTCATTAGTAATTTGCCAAATACACAAAGTTAATCTAAATGGGATGTTGTTATTTTAATAAATTTACCCAACCTACGCTCCTTTAATTAAATGTTTGTTTTTGTATGGTATACGTAATGTATATCTTGCATTCGAATTAACATTACGTCAAGGTAACATTGTGTACTATAACAATAATAAACAATAAAATTTTATGTTTAAAAAATAATATGGCATTTGTGTTGTGAAATGTGCCGAAATTTCAGCGATTTGAATACAGTTACTTGAATTATATTACATAATATAGTATAATAATTAATGTAGCTTTCTGGATTATTGCTCAAAACTCATGAAAATAATACATTATTTATAACAGCAAGTATTCAAACATTTTTCGGAGCATGTTTCATAAGTACAAACAAATTATTTTTTCAGATAAGGGTTTATAATTTGAAAAAAGCTACATTTAGTATTTTAGGAAAACAGAGGTGGGAAATTTGAATCAAAAAAATGAGAACAACACCCAAACAAAAACTTCAGCAAATAAACCTTTAACTGTTATAGGCATTATTTTGTGTGTAATACTTTTGCCGATACTTATCGTTAATGTCACTCTTATAATAAAAAGCTATGTTAATAAAGACGAAGTTCCAAGTATCGGAAAAAAGGTTCCGATGATAGTTATGACTGACTCAATGTATCCTGTTATTCACAGCGGTGATCTTATAATATGCAATAGGGTAGATACGTCTGAAATTAAAGAGAAAGATGTAATATCATTTTTTGATCCGTCAGGAAATGGTACAAGCGTGGTAACTCACCGTGTCGTTGGTATAACTGAGGAAGATGGTGTCCTTGCATTCAAGACCAAAGGTGATGCCAACAATGCAGAAGATCAGCAGGCTGTCAAAG
Organism: Ruminococcus sp.; assembly: GCF_017650195.1. GTDB lineage: Bacteria > Bacillota > Clostridia > Oscillospirales > Ruminococcaceae > Ruminococcus. The sequence goes on from NZ_JAGCFH010000301.1 coordinate 6,346, forward strand.
CCGAGAAAGTAGTCGGTGTTTACAGCTTCCGTATCCCAAAAGCAGGTCATGTTGCAATGTTCATGCAGACAACCGCAGGACTGATAATTTGCGTTATACTGCCGCTAATTCTTTTTGTGGGATATGATGTGATACGCCGCCGAAGATTTGAAAAGGCTAATCAGGCTGATACAGCGGCTCTTCTTGCAGAACTTGAAGAGCTTAAGGCACAGAAGGCTGCAAAAGAAAAAGACGTTCAATAGTTTCATATTATCAAAGTTATTCTTCCCTCGACCGCCACATCGGGGATGGATATAAATATCTTCCCCATGGCTTGCCATTAAGGGAAGAATAAGCTGCCGAAAGGCAAAGTAACGTGAAAGGAGTATTCACATGAAAAAGAATAGGGCAATGAGAGCAGCAGGGGGGTTGCTTATAGCTACTCTCCTTTCAACAAGTGCTGTAAGCGGAACATTCGCAAAGTATGTAAGCAAGGGCTCAGCAGGTGATACTGCAAGAGTTGCTAAATGGGGCGTTGTTATTACAGGTTCAGGCAATCTGTTTTCAAAGAATTATCTTAATGGAACAACCAATACGCCTACCACATCGACTACTGCTAATGCAATCAGCGTAGAGAGCTCAAATACAGATATGCTCGTAGCTCCCGGAACCAAGAGCGACACAACCGGACTTTCTTTCGGTATCACAGGCAAACCTGAGGTGGATACACGTGTTAAGGCTACTATTGAAGCCAAGGACGTATATCTTGCAGCCGGTACCTACGCTGTTATGAAAAAAGTCGCCGTAAACAGCGACACCTTCACAGGAAAGGTCACAAGCGGCATATACACCAAGAGCGGTACTGCTTACACGAAAGTCGCATCAACTGCTGCATTTGACTCAAGTGCTACATACTACGAGATCGACACCGATACCGATGCCGTTGTAGCAACCGGCGGATATTATCCTGTTGTATTCACATACACAGGCGACGGTTCTGCCCATACTGCAAACGCTGTTGCAGCTGCAGTAGCTGCAGCTCTTAACGGAGGTACTGCTGTTACAGGAACCACCGCAAGCGGAACAACTACATATACTCTCAGTAAGAATTATGATTCAAACACTGATCTTGGCACTGCTCTCGCTACTGATGACGAAAAAATAACCTGGGAATGGATATATAATAACGAAATTGATACCACATGGGACAATGTTGATTTTGAAGACACCATTCTTGGCGATCTTGCAGCAGGCACAGAGGTCGTTTCCGTTGGTGACGGCGGCGCTGTAACCGTCCTTTCAGTAGACGGAACTACAGGCGTTGTAACATCAGGATCAACGGAGGTCGGCTGTATCAGAACGACATTCAATGTTTCTATCGAGGCTGTTCAGATCGACTAAGTACATTCAAAATAATGCATGATGCATAATAATTATCGGAACGAGCAGGCAGTTGTGGCGTTGCCTGCCGACGTTTCGGTGATTTCGATGTGCTGAGCATATAAGGGCCCGGCATATCGAAGTTACCGCACAATTACTTCTGAGAGGAGATGACTGCTATGTACTCAAAAAAGAAAAAGAATTCGGTTTTGGCTGTAATTGCAGTTATTCTCACTATTCTGGACATCGCCTCTCTTGTTGTTTTGTTTTCGAGAACGAAAAGCTTCTGGGAAGTTCAGTTCCCAAATGTTATCCCTCTGACAAGGTCAAATGGCACTACAGTGGTGACTACAAAAACTATGAGTTCTGCTGAGAACACAAAGGTCTCGTTTGATGAAAATGAAAATATGTATCATGCTGTACAGCTTGGAAATCCCGGCTTCAAGGCTTATGATAAGGATACTGTATGGCTTTCGGAGACCAGTGTGGAAATATTCAGGCTGACTTATGACAGCGAAAACGGTATTACTGTAAAAGGCACGGACGATGACAAGCTTATTGCTCCGGGAACGTCAAATACTTATTCGTTTACTCTTGAAAATACGGGAGATGTGCTTCTTGACTATGATATGACTATGGAAGCTTATGTCACCGGTACAGACCTTGAGCTCCCTGTAAAAGCCCGTGTATGGGATTATACTAACAAGTATCTTCTCGGCAATTCTGATGTAAAAGAAGATGTTCTTGAGCTTAATAATGTTGAAGATCATTCAAAGTTGAGTGCAGGTCGTTTTGCTGTATATAATCTTGAATGGGAATGGCCTTATGAGTGGGGCAACGACGAGTATGATACTCTTCTTGGAAATTTGGCGGTCGATGATAATCTGGCGCTTACAATAAAGATAAATACGATAGCGACTGCTGATGACGCAGTAATAAGTCCTGAAAATAACAATAATAATCCTATTACGCCAACACTGCCGTCACAAAACAATGATACGGAAAAGGAATATGGTCTTGAAGGAAATGTTCCTGCACCTAAAACAGGTGTGCTGCTTAGTGCTGTTCCTACTGTGCTCCTGAGCGCTGCACTTGGTGCTATGCTTTTAGCGAGACCAAGACGCAAGGAAAATGAGGACGATGAACAAAATGAATAAGTGCAGATTCATTGCACGTATTATACTATTTGTGGTTATAAGTATTATTATCGGTTTGAAGCTATACAGCTGGAATGCCAGAACTCTTATAGGCAATAAAATGCCGATGCCTTTCGGCTATGGATTTTCGGTTGTATTATCGGGCAGTATGGAGCCTGAACTGAAAGTAAATGATTTGGTTATCATAAAAAAGCAGAAAAGCTATCAGAGTAATGATATTATCGTATATCAAGATGATAATTTGCTTGTAATACATAGGATTATTGAGATAAACGGTGAAACCGCCATTACAAAGGGTGACGCAAACGAAGTTAATGATCCTGAGATCTCAACTACACAGATTAAAGGAAAAATGGTCATGCATATTCCTTTTATTGGCTGTATAGTGCAGTTTATCAAATCAACGATAGGAACTGTTTTGGTTCTTTTAGGAGCAGTAATATTGTTTGAACTTCCTTATGTACGTGAAAAACGTAAGACGATTTCTGAACAGGAAAGAATTAAGGAAGAGATAAGACGACTAAAGGATGAATAAATTTAAAGGGGTGAGGGTTTATGATAAATAATACTGCAAATCATATAAAGCCTCGCTCTGGATCTACAGGAATTGTATATAAAGTTTTGGGCATACTGCTGATTATGACATTAATATCCATGAGGCTTGTATGCGGGATGCTTGCAAAATACACTTCAAATGGTTTTTATAATGGAAGTGCACATGTAGCTAGAATGGCAACTGTTAAACTTCATGAGCATAAAGTGTATTTGGAAGATGGAGTGTATTTTCTGGATAATGACACAATTGTTGAAACAAATGAATATGACACAGTATTGCCAGGTGTGAATATACCAAAGGATGCATATATTCAGCTTGATGGTAACAGTGAAGTTGATTGTGACTTATATATTGAAGTGGTGAATACAAATCTTCCCGACGAGGTAAGTTATACAATAGGAACGAGCTTTGAAGCTGAAACATCATTCACGCCTTTACACGGAGGAATAATATATAAGTACAAACAAGTGATACAGCCTGGAGTTGCGCAGACAATCGCTCACATATTCAGCAATGATAGTATCCGCGTAGGTGATTCTCTTCGTGACAATACGGATAAAATTAAAAATGCCGGTCAGTTCAAAATAGAAGTTTATGCCTATCTTGTACAGATAGATTAAGATAAAGGTATGTACGCCGAAAGGAAGTCATACACCATGCGAAAACAAAAATACAGGATCATAATACCTATAGTGCTAATTATAATAGGTACTATAACAGGGCTGGTAGTTGCAAAATATATTGGAAGTTCAAATAAAGTAGGGAACTTTTTTGTGGCTGCCGAATATAATACGCCTGTTATCAATGAAACCGTGAAAACAGATACGGACGGTTTTAAGTATAAAACAGATGTCAGCATAACAGCAGGGGATAAGGAATATCCAGTATATGTCAGAGCGGCGATTATTGTCACGTGGCAGGATGCAAACGGAAACGTTTATGGTTATCAGCCTGTTGAAGGAACTGACTATACTTTGGAATATAATGACACCGATTGGGAGTACAATTCTGCTGATGGGTATTATTACTTTAAATCAGCTGTGGCAAGCGGAGCAAGTACGTTTCCGCTTATAAGAGCAGACCAGAAGCTTAAGCAAATCAAAACTGCTCCTACAGGATATGAGATGAATATCGAGATACTTGCACAGACTATACAAGCAGTGGGAAATACAGATACAGATACAAGTGTCACTGCCGTATATGATGCCTGGGGCGTACAGATTGACAATTGATCATTTTATCATAAAATAGAAAGGGGGATCGGTATGAAAACCAGAAGACGTAAATTAACATGCTTTTCTTTGGCTTTTCTATTTATTATCATGTCTGCGTTTGAAATAATCAAGGTTTTTGCCGTTGCCTCTGAAGATGTCGTTACTGCGATTATCAACTATTATTACTATGATGAACAGAAACCGGATCACAAGGGAACTTCGCCTTTTCCGTCCTTCGTTGCAAATATGCCAAAAGATTCACCTAGCATAACGCAGAAAAGCCCAATAGTTCCAGGCTTTTCGCCTTGCAATATCAGTAAAGAACATCTTCCGAGTGTTACTATTGAATTTGATAAAGACAGCGAAACTGATGTTTTCTATTTTCCTGCCGAAGTTGATTATGTCATCAGACTATATACGCAGGAACTGAACAATGATGATTACTCTCTTCAGGAAATCATCAGCAACAAGGGCGTTACAGGTTCCGAGCCTGAGGAATTTGGTGATAACTTTCATTTTAGTGCAGACTACAATATTACAAGTCTTAGAAACAAAACCCTCGATAATGCTTTCGAAGGATTCACTTTGATGTATCATGTTCCTGAAGTAATTGCTGCGGACGGTTCGACAGAGTTTGAATGTTACTATGACCGTAACTATTATCTTGTCGATCTTGACCTTGGTGACGGTGCTTACGGCGTTGAACCACTGTATGTTCCGTACGAATATCCAATATCGCTTGGCACTCCAGTCAAAACAGGATACCAGTTTGACGGTTGGGATATCAAAAGAGAAGATACAAACGAAGCACTTACTGAACTTCCCACAACAATGCCGGCTTATAACATACATTGCAAAGCTAATTGGAAGGCCATAAACAATGTAAACTACAGGATAGTTTACTACAATGCCGAAGTTGATGACGGCTCTGGCGTTACAAAGTACAATTACTGGGGAGATAAGATGCTTTCTGCGCTTCCTGATACC
>NZ_JAGCFH010000302.1 GCF_017650195.1 Ruminococcus sp.
ATGAATGGAATATTGGTCAAAGCAATCCTCATGTAATTGAACAAGCTGAAACAAATTACAGCTATACCCTGAACTATAGCATGATGTTTTTTAATACGCAATATACAGTTGACGCTGAAAAAATACCGGAAACAACATTTGATTATTTATCTTCCGAGCCAAAAGAAATCAAGCTGTATATTAAAAAGAATAAATTGGCAGATCAGAATGCCGATACTGATACATCGAAAAATCCCAATATCCAAGCCGACAAGGAATATACCTTCGAGGATATCCGCAGTATGACAACGGAAGAGATACAAGAACTATTTGAACTAAAAGGTGTCAAAAACAATCGTGTTCATACCTCAGATAATACTCAAAACAATTTTCTATTAGATCCAATGCCTTATTTAAAAGATAATATTCCTGAGGATATATATGGCAGTAATGAGATAATATATAGGTTTGATGAAGAAAAAGTCAAGAGATCTCTCGGACTTCCTGACGAACTTTTTGAAATAACAGTTGAAGCTTCAATGCCGATCGGTTTGGACGATACACCTGTGCAAAAGTATTGTGAATGCATTATTCAGCCCAAAACAGAAGACATTCAGACAAGAAAAGAACTTATTGCTGCCGCAATGAATTATGTTAAGCTTAATCCTGATTACCGTGATGTTGGAGTATTCTTCGAGCTTGGCGGATGGGACAATAATGTTATGTCAACTACGACTGTTTCCACAAGTACAACTACTACAGTTACGACAACAACGGCAAAGCAGACATCTTTTGAAGAACCTGTTTCAGATTCAAAAACAACTACTGCGATAGTAAAAACTCTCGAAGGCGACGTAAATTGTGACGATGAAGTTGATATGGCAGATGCTGTGCTGATTATGCAGGCACTTGCAAACCCAAATAAGTATGGTATAGACGGTACAGCAGAGCATCATCTTACTGAACAGGGCAAAACCAACGGTGATATGAACGGTGACGGGCTTACCGTCGGCGATGCACAGGCAATACAGAAGAAGCTGCTCGGATTAGACGCTCCTTCCGAATTAACATTTGACAAAACAGTCGACTGGTATCATAGCAATACGGCTGAAAGTTTCTGGGACATATGCTTTGACGGCGAATACTCCGCTGTAATCACAAATACGGAAGAACTGGAAGTATATCTCAGTAAGGTTTTACAGGATAAAGCCATAAAAGCCTATGTTGAAAAATACAACGACAGCTTTTTCAAGGACAATGTTTTGTTGCTTGACTCTATCTACCAGTCGGCCGGTATGAAAGCCGGATACCAGATTGATAATGTGGATTTCTCAGACGATGAAATATCAGTATCCGTGGTATATGCATTCAGTAAAGGGCAGGCTCTGGAATGTGTCGTATCATTATGCATTGCTCAGGTTATTGTTCCAAAGGAGGCGTACAACGGTCAGACCGTTAATTGGACGATAGAAAAGCCTTATGTCTAAAAGCAACAATAGATAAAAGATCTTTTATCCTGAATAAAACTGAAAGCTCTGCATTTGCGGAGCTTTCTTACTATAAATATGTATGGAATGGTTGCCTTACGTTTTAACAGTAAGCGCCAACTATTCCCAAACCATTGTTAATTAAAAAAGCAGCCATTACTGGCTGCTTTCAGTCTGTATTTCTACAGGCTGATTTAATATTTATGGCATTTTTCAGAAAGTTTACTTCAGAACGGCATATATAGTATTATTCAAACACTGCATTAAACTTTTCGCCGTCCTTTGGATTAAAATCATTGAAGCCGTCAGAGCCCTCTGCAATATAGATCAGAGCATTATCATCGAAACTCAAACGATTTGTGCCGAATTTTCCTGTCAGAACAACAGTATCGCCTGATATTGTCCATGTTCCTTCATCATGAGTATCGGCAGAGCCGCCAGCGCGGCTGAAATAATTGCCGTTCCTGATGAAAAATAGGGTATATGTACCTTTTTCATTTAAAAATCCAGCATTTGCTGTCAAAAAACTTTCAACACTCTGAGCCTCGACATTCTCCAAGCCCAATAGCTTTATCTGTATCGCCTGTGCATCGCCAACAGTAAGACCGTCGCCGTTCATATCTCCATTGAGCTTACCTTGTTCGGTTAGATGATGATCAGCTGTACCGTCTATACCATATTTATTAGGATTTGCAAGAGCCTGCATGATCATGACCGCATCTGACAAATCAACCTGACCGTCACAGTTTGCATCGCCTTTTAGGCTTTCTGATGTTGAAGTGGTATTTTTCAGCTCGTACTTTGACAGATCCATTAAATCCGATATATCAATATCACCGCTTCCGTTTTCATCAGAATGTTTTGCAAGCTCATCAGATATTGATTTCTGATATTTACAGAAATCTTCAATTGGAAACAATTTTTCACCTATAGAATAATGATTGTAATATATATAGTCTCCAACGGTAGTTTTGTAATATATTGCTATTCCCATACGGTCGGATTCACCTGAGAGATAGTAAATATTATCAAGCTCAGC
>NZ_JAGCFH010000303.1 GCF_017650195.1 Ruminococcus sp.
ATACCCCTTTCCGGATATTACAGTCTTCATGTGCAGTCTGCCGCCGAGGTTGCAAAGTTTACGGGGAGCATGGTTTATTACGAGCTGTCAGATATTGTAAAGGACAGCAGCACGATATTTATAACAACTCCCGACAGCGCTGTGGCAGGGGTTTATGAGAGCATTAAAGAAATGGGCATAGAAGGGAAATGCGTGTGCCATTGCAGCGGAGCAATGTCCGCAGCCGAGACCTTTCCAGATATTAGAGAATACGGAGCAAGTGGCTATTCCATACATCCGCTTTTTCCCATAAGTAGCAAGTATGAGTCCTTTAAGGAGCTTTACAGCGCTTTTTTCTGTATTGAAGGCGACGAGGAACATCTCGCCGACTGGGAGGAGATTTTCGGAAGACTCGGCAACGATATAAGGATTATTTCCGGCAGAACGAAGGGAGATTACCATGCAGCCTGCGCTATATCCAGCAATCTTGTATGTGGACTCGCAGCGAAAAGCATGTCGCTCATGAAAAAATGCGGCTTTTCGGAGACAGAGGCTCTGAAAGCCTTTGAACCGCTGATAATGAGCAATATCAAGCGTATATTGGCGGTAGGCCCTGAAGAAGCCCTTACAGGTCCTGTGGAGAGGAATGATGCTGCCATCGTCTCAAGGCATATACAGTGCATGGATAATGATACAGACAGGAGTATGTATAAAGCAGTTTCGAGAAAGCTTGTGGAGATAGCACAGCATAAGCACCCAGAAGCTGATTATTCCGAAATGAAAAATCTCCTGAAATAATGACAAGTCCGGAAGCGGCATAAGAAACGCTTCCGGACTTTTTAGTAAAATTACATCAATGTGCCGTGCTTTTCATACTCGGCAACTTTAAGTATCTCATTTTTTTCGCCCACAAATACTACTTTCGGGCGGTGAGACTTTATTTCTTCGGGAGAAATAGCGGCATAGGACATTATTATTACTGGGTCGCCCTTTTGCCCGGAGCGTGCCGCGGCTCCGTTGAGACATATAACCCCGCTTCCACGTTTTCCTGCGATAACGTAAGTCTCTATGCGGCTGCCGCTGTTTACATTGACTATATGAACGTGCTCGTATTCGTAAAGCCCTGCAGCTTCCATAAGCTTCTCGTCTATAGTGACGCTGCCGACGTAATTCAGTTCAGCCTGAGTTATGACAGCCCGGTGTATCTTGCTTTTGAGCATTGATATTTCCATGACAGCCTCCTTATACGTCCTCTGTGAAGAAGTTGTCTATGAGACGGGTGCTGCCGATATATACTGCTATGGCGCAGAGTGCGGGACGGTCGATAGTGCTTATCTGCTGCATGGTATCACTGTCAACTATTTTTACGTAGTCCGTCCTGGCAATGGGCTCCGCTTCAATATGCTTTTTCATGGCGTAGATAATGACTGAGCAGTTTTTCTCACCCTTTCTTACCATATCCGTTCCGAGAGCTATTGCTTGTGATAGTACAAGAGCAGCCTTCCTTTCGGATTTGCTGAGATAAGAGTTTCTGGAGCTCTTTGCAAGTCCGTCGGCTTCGCGGACTATGGGACAGCCGATTATCATTATGTCCATATTCAAGTCATCGACTAAATGTCTGATGACAGCAAGCTGTTGTGCATCCTTTTTTCCAAAGTAGGCACGATCGGGCTGTACAATATTGAACAGTTTGGATACTACGGTACATACTCCTCGGAAGTGTACAGGACGACTAAGACCGCAGAGTTCTTCTGTGAGAACAGTCATATCAACAAACGAAGAGAAACCTTTGCGGTACATTTCCTCAGGCTCGGGAGCAAATATTATATCGCCGCCGTGAGCTTCAACAAGCTGCAAGTCACGTTCAATATCACGTGGATAGCTTTCAAGGTCCTCAGACGGACCAAACTGCATGGGGTTTACGAAATCCGATACCACTGTTCTGTCATTGTCTCTGTGTGAAGCGTCTATAAGGCTTGCATGCCCTTCGTGGAGATAGCCCATTGTGGGGACAAGACCTACAGTAAGTCCCTGTGTCCTCCATTCTTTTACCTGTCTGCGCACTTCATCTATAGTTTTTACGATCTTCATATCAGCCACACTCCTTCATAAGCTGGCTTATAACATCTTCTTTCACCGAGTAGGTATGCTCCACCGAGGGGAAAGCTCCCGATTTAGTTTCAGAAATGTATGCTAAGATACCTTTGCGTATGAGTGCTCCGGCATCTGCAAAGCACTTTACGAATTTAGGCGTATGGCCAGTTGTAAGGCCGAGCATATCCTGATATACCAGTACTTGTCCGTCGCAGCCGCAGCCTGCGCCAATACCGATAGTTGGGATAGCAAGCTTTTGCGTGATGATCTCTGCAATCTTTGAAGGGATACCCTCAAGCACGACTGCGCAGGCGCCTGCCTCCTGTATTTCCAGAGCGTCGTTTACGAGCTTCCTTGCCTTATCAAGGCTTCTGCCCTGTACCCTGAATCCGCCGAAGGCGTTTACAGACTGCGGCGTAAGTCCGAGGTGAGCAACAACGGGTATTGAAGCGTTCACAATAGACCGTATCTGTTCGCATACCTCAGAGCCGCCTTCAAGCTTTACAGCGTTCGCGCCGCCTTCCTTTACAAGTCTGCCAGCGTTGATGACGGCATCACGGACATCTGTCTGATAGGACATAAATGGCATATCAGCTACGATAAAGGCGCTTCTTGCACCCCGTGAGACTGCGGCGGTATGATGGATCATATCCTTCATAGTGACGGGTAGCGTGTTCTCATAGCCAAGCATTACCATACCGAGGGAATCTCCGACAAGTATGGCGTTGACGCCGCATTCGTCCATGATAGCGGCTGTGGTCGAGTCGTAGGCAGTAAGCATCGTTATCTTGTCACCCGATTGCTTCTGCTCAAGCAGAGTTGAGACCGTGTTTTTCATATTCAGTTTTCTCCTTAAAAGATGTTACCTTTCTGATTACTCAGATAAGATACATTGATATTATATCAGCAGAATATTAACAAAATATTAACGGGCAGTAGCTTTTCGGATATGCTTATAAATTTCATATACTAATACAAATGCCTCCCGTAAGGGAGGCGAATTTTTGTGATATACTGTTTATCAGCCCTGATCCGGTATGATTATAGCTCCGTTAAGGCTTAGATTACGCAGGAATATAAGCCTTGCCTGACCAATACATTCCGGCTTCACCATGTAATAGAGGTAATGTTCCATAAGATTAAACATATCAAAGGTCCTGCCTTCGATTTTAAACTGGTTGAAGCCCATTGGAACGTACTTGTTCCATATATCATCAGGAGTTATATGAGTGCTGAGAGACTGTATGTCATAAAGGCTTCTGTGCTCACATTTACATTCAAATACAGCCTTTGCTTCAGGGTGCTCCTTGGCGAATTTGTCGGAATCAAAGGGAGCGTTGGGGTATTTTCTTACGTGGTTTGCGTAGGCTATCTGTTCGGTACCTATAGTCTGATAATGGAGAGAACGGTTCACGCATCCGGGATTGCAGCAGGCGTTTACAAGTATCTCGCACTTTTCCTTGTTAGGTATCTTTTCAAGGATATCAAATTTGTTGTTAAGGTCGTAATCGAGGACAACTATATGGTAATCCTTTTCAACTTCCTTGTAAAGAGCTTCGGGATCGGTTATTCTCTTGCAGGTGGAACTTGTGAGCTTGAAGCTTGGATAGTTCTTTCTTATGTAGTCCTCAAGTATGGGAGATACCACGATACATTCGTTCATTCCATTGTCGGCGATATGCATTACCATGTTGCAGAATTCGTCGCTGAGGTGCTTCTTTTCAAGCATGGGGTTAGTGAAGGTAAAGCGAAGCGGTATGCCCTTGCTGTTGAAATGTTTTGTAACACCTCTCACAAAGTCTTTCTGGCACATACCATGCATAACTCGTCCGCCATTCCAGAGCGAAGGCGGGAATATGCCATATATGGAAGCGATCTCTACGCCCTCGCGGAAGAGCTCGGGACTGTTCTCGAGCATAGAGAGAAATACGACGTTGAATTTAAAAAGCCTTGCAAAATCAGGCAGATGGAACCTTACTTTCATTGGTTGTCCTCCTTAGAACGTGCCACATATTACGGCAAAAATAATAAGCAAAATAATTATAACATATTTTTGCAGAAATAGCAAGGCACGCAAAAAAAGAAGTTGTTTTTTTATTCTTGCAATAAAGCTGCTCAAACAAAAAAAGACGCCGCAAAAATAAATTTTGCGGCGTGTCCTTTTATCATGTTAGATCTTGATTATCCGCGCTTTTACCGAGATGTGCAGATATCAAGCGGGTAAAAGGGGTAAAAGAGGATAAGGGGATTGGGATTGGATTGTGAAGTGACCTGCCCTTCGGGGAATACCTTTGCAGGCAAGGGCAAATCATATATGAATCAGTTTTTCAACTGTTCATTTCATTATTCAGCAGCCTCAGCTGTCTGAGCAACGGGTACATTGAAAGCACCTGCTGCGATTGCTGCACTGAGTTCGTCCTGACCGATCTTGATGTGAGTCGGTCCCTTGGGCGGCTCGGGCTTAACGGGCTCCTCGTGTACAGGAGGAACGGGCGGCTCGGGCTTCTCAGCATTCTCATCCTCTACAGGAGGAACGGGAGGTGTAGGAGGCTCAGGCTTCTCAGCATTCTCGTCTTCTACAGGCGGAACAGGAGGAGTCGGAGGCTCAGGAGCAACGTGCTTGAAGTGTACGTCAGCATGAATATCCTTAGCGTTCAGAATCTGCTCCTTAACATCGTCATCTATGAAATCAATCTTATCCATATCTATAAGACCACGGATCTCAGTAAAGAGGTCTGTAAGGTCGATATGAACAGGTCCGAGAGGCTTAGCAGGCTTCTCAGCTTCCTCAGACTCAGCGTCCTCAGATGCTTCTGTAGCTTCCTCAGCATCCTCAGCTTCCTCAACTACAGGAGGAACAGGAGGCTCGGGCTTCTCGTTTGCGTGGAAGTGAATGTCAACCTTTTCGATCTGATCCCAGTTCTCAATGATTGTGTCGTTGAGAATATCTAAATCAGTAGCCTCAATGAAGCTGCGGATCTGCTCAAGAATGTCAGTTACATCAACGATAACGGGAGGAACGGGAGCTGTAGGAGCTTCAACATCTTCCTCAGCAACTTCCTCAGCTGCCTCTTCGTCGATAGTCTCTTCAGTTGCTTCTTCAACAACAGTCTCTTCAGCAACTTCTTCAACTACTGCTTCCTCAGCTGCAACTTCTTCAGCAACAGCTTCTTCAGCAACAGCTTCTTCAGCATCTTCAGACTCCTCTTCAACGTCGTTTGTAGCGATAAAGATGAGCTCTTCTGCTTCTTCAGCAACTTCTTCGATAGCTGTAGATACAACAGATTCTGTAGTTGCTTCTTCGTTTGCCTCAGCTGCAAGAGCACTAATGCTTGTTGCGGATGCCATTACTGACATTGCAGCTATTGCAGCGAGAACACGGTTCTTGTTTCTCATAAGAATTACTCCTTTAAATTAGATTTCTCCACCCTTGGAGATATAAGCTTTATTCGCTTTACATAAACAGATTACGAAACGGTAAATAAAAAAGTGGGGTAATTATGAATTTTTTTTGAAAAATTTGAAATTATTTTTTGAATCGCCTGACGAAGGCTTAAAATGAAGAAAGGCCCTGCTTTAAGCAGTGCCTTCTTCTTATCGTAATTCATGTTTTCTGGGGGGATGGGAAAGGGGGAAAGGGGGGATTAATTTTTTCAGGGGGCAGGCGCTTTAGCCTTCGGTGCTGCTTCAGGTGCCGGAGAAGGTGCTCCGGCATTTGCAACGATCGTACTGGGACGTGAAACTGATACTCTTACCCGTGCGGCAGGCGCTTCCTGTATCTGTATAAGTTCAGGTTTTTCTGCTGCTGCCTCAGGCTCCGGAGTTACTGCTCCGTGATCTAAGGTATCATTTTCTGGTTCCGGAGCAGGTGCTGCTGCTTTCGGAAGTTCCTTTTCAGGCTCATGAGTACTTGCACCCTGTCCGGGAATTGCTTCCCGGAGTTCTTCTATATTTATATCCGCATTCGATGCCTGATTGGCAGATGCGGGAAGAAGCGCTTTAACCTCTTCTACGGCTTCATAAGAGACAGATATTCTGCTGACTCTCTTGGGAGCCGGAGGCTGAGGAGCGTTTGGCTCGGCAGGCTTTGGCGGCTCTGCCTTGTCGTTAGGTTTAGCAGTATTTTTATTCTCTGCCGACGGTTTTGAAGGATTGCCGGGAGCTGCTGGTGTTGCAGGAGCGGCTGGATCAGCCGGAGCAACCGGCGCAACAGGAGCGGTGGGGGCTCCTGGAGCACCGGGCGCATCCGGACCGGCGTTGTCAGCCGGTTTAGGAGGCTCCGGAGAATTTGCTTCTTCATGCGGAGGTTTCGGAGCATCCGGTTCTGCGTGGGCATCAGCCGGGTCAGCCTTGGGAGGCTCCGGCGCTGTGGGCTCCTTCGGCAAAGGAGTACCATATTCGTAAACGTTTACCTTTGTATCACTTACACCGTTTTCAAATTCTTCTTTGATTGAGTTATACTCCTCAGTGTCGTCTGCCTTGACATAGAGAGAAACTTCGTCCTTTGGAAGATAGCCCAAATCCTTTTCCTTCTCGAGGATGTCCTTGAATACGGTTATCTTATCCTTCCTTGTGAGATCATATTCCTTGAGAAGCTCGTTTGCCTTGTCATCTCCACCGCTGAGCTGAATGACCTCTCCCTTTTTGTTGAGGTCCATGCGGATATTTGCTTTAGCTGATATTAAAATAGTAGAGTGAGTCTTGAAATTTCGTGAATAATAGAATGAACCTGCTGAGACTGCAATTGCGATACAAGCAGCGGCTGCGGCAAATCTTGTGACATAGAAGCTGATCCTGCGTTCTCTTGTTTCTGTGTATTCCATAAGCACAGGAGACGTGATCGTCTGTCCTACCTCATATCTCAGGTTTGCAGCATTTACGAAGCGTGATTCTTCGTCCATTAGTACAGCATATCCTTTGTGACATTCCATAACGATATATTTCATTTTTTCTCACCACCTTTTAGTACTTGCATTATATGGCCTCGCATTATCTCGTAACCGTTGGTACATATAAGCAGTACGGCGACAAGATAACGTCTATGCCTTTCAAGAGACTTTCTTTCAACATTTGCGCCCTCGGCAAGCTTTGCCAGCGGAACGCGTTTTGTTCTGAGAAAGTCATCGAGGATCTCAGGATTGTTTTTTGCATATAATACGGCCTTCTGACATATTTCAAGAGTACGCCTCTGACGGGGCGAATTCTCCGCAACGTCGCTCATAGTGACGCCAAATTCTGTCATTTGTGCCGAAAGCTCTTCGATCTCCTGTTTTGTTGCATCTCGTAGTTCGTTTTCTGCGTAGTCGTCGTGTTCATCTCGGATCGTTTCTTTCAGGTCGGTTTTGTCATCGTCATTAACGTCCAGTGATATTTGACCTTTATTCTTTTTCTCTTTACGGTAATTATCTATCAGGCGATTCTTTATCTGTAATGCGGCAAACTTCAGAAATGAACCTCGTAGTCGTGAATAATTCTTTATCGCTTCATAAAAGGCGAACATAGCAATGCTAAGTTCGTCATCGCTCTGATCGGGCGGACGGTTAAGAAACCTGGCAGTTTCAGACTTTATAAAGGGCATATAAGCAGATATGAGTTCATCTGCTGCGTGGCTGTCCTTTTTAGCCTTATAGACCTGGGATATGATTTGATGTACATCAGAAGTCATATTTGCCACCCCCAATATTAATAATAGTTTACGCAGCCCCGGATGCAAAAACGGGGTGTTTCAAAAAAGTTTTATAAAAAATTAATTTTTATGTTTACAAAAAAGCCCGACCATTCTGATCGGACTTTAAATTGTGTTACTTTGCGGAGTTTTCCTCGTCCTGATGACGTATCTGGGCACGTTTTATCTTTCCACCCAGAGTTTTGGGGAGCTCCTTTACATATTCAATGACGCGGGGGTATTTGTAAGGCGCTGTTTCACGCTTTACGTGATCCTGAAGCTCCTTTGTGAGCTCGGGTGAGGGAGTATAGCCCTCAGCGAGTACGACTGTAGCCTTTACTACCTGACCTCTTATGGGGTCGGGAGCGCCGGTTATAGCGGACTCTACTACAGCCGGGTGGGTGAGGAGAGCACTCTCTACCTCGAAAGGTCCGATACGGTAGCCAGAACATTTGATAACGTCGTCGTTTCTGCCTACGAACCAGTAATAGCCCTTGGAATCACGCCATGCAACGTCACCAGTGTCGTAATTCTTGCCGCCGAGAACTGCTTCTGTCAGCTCGGGATTCTTGTAGTATTTGCAGAACAAACCTGTGGGACGTTCTTTATCAATACCGCATACCATGATGCTGCCCTCTTCGCCGTCGTCAGCCTCTGTGCCGTCGGGACGGAGCAGGTGAATATTATAAAGTGGGGAAGGCTTTCCTGTAGAGCCGGGTTTGGGATCTATCCACGGGAAATTAGCGATAAGTACGGTACCCTCTGTCTGTCCGAAGCCCTCACGCATTTTCTTGCCAGTGAGCTCATAGATGCGGTTGAATACCTCGGGGTTGAGGGGCTCGCCTGCATTACAGAAATTCTGTATGGAGGAGAGATCGTACTTTGTCATATCCTCCTGTAGCATAAATCGGTACATAGTAGGCGGAGCGCAGAATGTAGTCAGCTTGTAGTGGCTGATAACTTCAAGTATATCCTTTGCGTTGAATCTGCCTGTGAAGTCATATGCGAATTGTACAGCGCCGCATATCCACTGTCCGTATATCTTGCCCCAGCCGAACTTAGCCCAGCCCGAGTCGGATATGGACATATGGAGCTTGTTTTCCTGTACCTGATGCCAGTATTTGGCGGTTACTATATGACCTAACGGGTGAGAGAAGTTGTGACATACCATTTTGGGCATACCTGTAGAGCCTGAGGTGAAGTATATTAGCATGGTATCATTAACCTTTGTTGCCTCTTCACCGGTGGGACGCTCAAAGGTATCGGGATACTTGGCTATCTCGTCCTCGAAGTAGTCCCAGCCGTCCCGGGGCTCTGCAACAGCTATCTTCTTGCGGAGCGTTTTTATTTCAGGGGCAGCTGCGTCTATCTGTCCTCTTATGTATTCGTCGTCGCAGGCGATGATAGCAGATATCTCAGCCATATTGCCTCGGTAAGCGATGTCGTGGGTAGTGAAAAGAAGGTTTCCGGGGATAAGTATAACGCCCAGCTTGTGGAGAGCAGTGGCTATTACCCAGTATTCCCAGCGGCGGCGGAGTATAAGAAGCACAACGTCGCCCTTTTTGAGACCAAGACTTCGGAAGTAGTGGCAGGTTTGGTTTGAAAGCTTGGATATATCTGTAAAAGTGAATGTCTTTTCCTGTTTGTCGTGGCTGAGCCATACAAGTGCTTTTTTCTCGGGCTCCTGTTTTGCCCATTCATCTACTATATCCCAGCCGAAATTGAAATTTTCAGGAACATTAACACGGTAATTTTCCTTAAAATCCTCATAAGAATCAAATTCTATACGGGGAAGGTATCGGTCTAAAAGCATGATATTAAGAACTCCTTTGTTTAGCCTTATGAGGCATATTATTCAGCGATCATTGTGAGGAACCTTGCCTTGGAATCACCAACGCAGCGCTGTCCGTGGAGGTATGTTGGGTTAAAGTATATAGAATCGCCCTCATTGAGGATTATCTCCTGATCCTCAAATACTACGGCTATAGTGCCTTTCAGGACGAGGTTGAACTCCTGACCAGAATGGCTTACAAGCTTTGCCGGCTCGTCAGATGGTTCAAGTGTGACCAAAAGGGGCTGCATGACCTTATCCGCATAGCGGAAGGCAAGATCCTTGAAACGGTATCCTGGGAAACGGCTTATGCTTCTGCCCTTGCCGCGGCGGACGACTTGAAATGTATCAATACGGCTGGGTTCTCCTGTGACCAGTTCGTTAAAATCGACTCCAAATTTGTTTGCAATCTCATAGATGACGCTTATGGGAAAATCACCGTTTTCTTCGTAGCCTGCATACTGTTCTGCTGATAGTCCGAGCTCCTGTGCAAGCTTTTCCTGTGTGTAGTCGCACACCTCGCGCAACTCGCGGATACGTGCTGCGATCTCATTAATGGCTTCCATAGCGCAACCTCCTTTTTGAAAATTATGTATACATTAATAATGATATCACAAATATGTCCGCTTTGTCAAGACAAAGGACTATTTATGATAAAGAAAACACTTTCACATTTAAAAGTGAAAGTGTTTTGACGTTTTATACAACAGCTTTTATTTTCCACGCTTGAGCACTGCGGAAATGATGCAGAATACAAAAAACACAGTGATATCGGCGGAAACTATGGTAGAGCCGACGGGGGTTCCCACAAGTATGGAGATTATTATACCGAAA
>NZ_JAGCFH010000304.1 GCF_017650195.1 Ruminococcus sp.
ATGTAATGGACAGGAACTTTGTAGTCGTTGACGCAGACCTATCCCCAGAACGCCGCCTTCAGGGCACAAAGGGTCAGGGACTTTCCACATACAAAGAACTTATGAAAAATATGTCCACAAAGACGCGCCCTGACGGCGGTGCGCTGACTCTTATACTCGACCGCTGGATAAGCGGTGTTCAGACTGAAACCGCAGCTGAAACCGGGCTGCCTGTCGACTCTACGGAATTTCAAAAGGCTGTTGAAAAGAATATATTCGAGGTCATAAATTCACTCAGTGAAATGGTGCATGGCTTTGATTTTGCAAAACTCCTTACTATTTATTACCGCGCTTCTGTCACCGGCAACGATGATGAAAAAGCAAAAGTGGTACAGTGGTTCCGTGGAGAATTCATTACAAAATCCGAAGCAAAGGCGCAGCTTGGCATCAATATAATCATTACCGATGACGACTGGTACGAATATATCAAGCTTTTTGCAATGTTTCTGAAAAAGGCAGGCTACAGCGGTATGCTCGTTCTTGTGGATGAGCTTGTTAACATATACAAGATCCCCAACAGCATAACCCGTCAGTACAACTATGAAAAGATACTGACCATGTACAACGATACCTTACAGGGCAAGGCTAAATACATAGGCATAATCATGGGTGGAACTCCTCAGTGTATCGAAGATACACGACGGGGAGTCTATAGTTATGAAGCGCTCCGTTCAAGGCTTGCAGAAGGACGCTTCGGACGTGAAGGCTTAAAGGATATGCTCGCGCCTGTTATACATCTGTCCCCTCTCACATATGAGGAGATGCTTGTACTGACTGAAAAGCTGTCAGATATACACGCTCAGCTTTTTGAATATCAGCAAAGGATAACTCAGGAGGACATGATAAGCTTTATTAAGCTTGAATTCAGCCGTATTGGCTCGGACAGTCACATAACGCCCCGAGAGGTAATCCGCGACTTTATAGAGCTGCTCGATATAATCTATCAGAATCCACAAATAAATATAAGCGAGCTTATCTCCTCAGGAACTGTTATGACAGCTACCAGCTCTGACGCTTCTACGTCCGAAGAAGAATTTGCTGAATTTGAGATATAAGGATATAATTTATGAGTATTTTTGATAGATACGCTCCATTTATTCAGGATTTCATATATCGCAGCGGCTGGGAATCCCTGAGAGCTATACAGGCAGCGGCAGGGGACGCTATTTTCAATACGGACGAAAATGTTCTCCTTACCGCATCAACTGCATCTGGAAAAACAGAAGCAGCCTTTTTCCCTATACTTACTCTGTTTACGGAAGATATGCCCCGTTCTGTAGGCGCAATATATATAGGACCGCTGAAAGCTCTTATAAATGACCAGTTCTCAAGGTTAAACGCTCTTTGCGAAGAAGCTGATATCCCTGTGTGGCACTGGCATGGAGACGTTGCGCAGTCCCACAAGAATAAAATGCTGAAAAATCCTTCCGGAATATTGCAGATAACTCCCGAATCCCTTGAAGCTATGCTACTCAGGAAACATGCACTCATACCCAAGCTGTTCGGTGACCTCAAGTTCATAGTTATAGACGAGATACACTCCCTTATGCGCGGCGACCGAGGCGGACAAACTATATGCCTCATTGAAAGGCTTTGTAAATTGGCAGGAGTTAATCCGCGTAGGATAGGTCTGTCTGCAACTATCGGCGATCCGACTGCGGCAGGAGAGTTCCTTGCTTACGGCTCAGAGCGAAGCA
The DNA here is from genome assembly GCF_017650195.1 of Ruminococcus sp. Taxonomy (GTDB): domain Bacteria; phylum Bacillota; class Clostridia; order Oscillospirales; family Ruminococcaceae; genus Ruminococcus. The sequence continues at coordinate 1,737 of NZ_JAGCFH010000304.1, forward strand.
CGGTCATACCAAAGATAGAAAACAAAGGCGTTAAATGGCGGCTTTCAATGGAGCATTTCTACATAAGCCAGCAGAATCAGACAATCGAGAAGGATACAGCTGATGCTCTTCCTGTTCTTGATGAAAAAACTGACACTGCCCCTGAAAACGCAGACACCGGAATTGGATATATCTTCGAGCATACAAGAGGTAAAAAGTGCCTTATTTTCGTGAATTCACGCGAGGAATGCGAGGCTGTCACAACTACTCTACGCTCTTACTGTGAGGCCAAGCATGAACCCGACCGTTTCCTAATACATCACGGCAACCTCTCTGCAGCATATCGCGAAACCGCAGAGGAAGCAATGAAGGACGAAGATGTTTTCATGACTACTTGCACCACTGCCACCCTGGAGCTTGGAATTGATATTGGTCGTCTTGAACGTGCTTTTCAGATAGACGCTCCCTATACCGTTTCCTCATTTCTACAAAGAATGGGAAGGACTGGAAGGCGTGACCTGCCACCAGAAATGTGGTTCGTGATACGTGAGGAACTTCCCGAGCCTCGCTCAATGTTACCTGAAACTATTCCGTGGAAGCTTCTCCAAGGCATAGCACTTATACAAGTTTATATCGAAGATCGCTGGGTAGAGCCACCAATACTCAACCGTCTGCCTTTTAGTCTCCTCTATCACCAGACCATGAGCACACTTGCCTCATGCGGGGAGCTTACGCCTGCAGAAATTGCTTCACGTGTACTTACTCTAAAATATTTCCATAGAATAACAAAAGATGATTACAGGATACTGCTGCGCCATCTCATTGAGACAGATCATATCCAGCGCACAGAAAACGGTGGACTCATTGTAGGTTTGGCAGGCGAAAGGATAGTCAACAGCTTCAAATTCTATGCTGTATTTCAGGAAAACGAGGAATACACGGTAAGGTGGGGTTCTCAAGAGCTCGGAACTATAGTAATGCCGCCTCCTGCCGGTGAAAAGATAGCCATTGCCGGTCATGTATGGATAGTAGAAGAGGTTGATCATAAGCGCAGGTTGGTTTATTGCGAACAGATAAAAGGTAAAGTTCCTGCATATTTCGGAGACTGCCCCGGCGATATAAATACAAAGATACTTCTGCGTATGAAAGAGGTACTCCGTGAGGACAAAAGCTATCCATACCTTATGAAAAATGCAATGGGAAGGCTTGCTCAGGCTCGTCAGACCGCAAGAAATTCAGGAGTTACTGAATCACCTCTTATATGTCTCGGCGGTAACATGTGGTGTCTCCTGCCATGGCTTGGTACATATGCTTTTTTGGCTCTTGAACGCTTCCTTAAACTTAAATGTTCGGACCGTCTTGGGCTTAAAGGAATGGATTCTTCAAGACCGTTTTATATACAGTTCACTATGAAAGTCTCTCCCGAAGAGTTCTTTTCCGTTCTTGCAGAGGAAGCTGAAAAGGAATTCAGCCCAATGGAGCTAGTTTACGACAGAGAAGTTCCTGTATTCGAAAAATACGACGAATTCCTGCCAGCTGTACTTGTAAAGAAAGGTTTTGCCTTTGGAATTCTCGGAATATCCGAAATGAAAGAACGTATTTTAAGCTGGAAAAGTTTTATTTAATTAACTGCAATTTATGTCTTGATTTTTCAGCTAAAAAGTGATACAATAGTAATATAAAATACTGTTAAAAGATAAGGTAGGTATTTTTATGAAAATTCAACAGCTTGAATATGTCATCGCTGTAGCAAGAGAAGGAAGTATTACAAAGGCTGCAAAAAAGCTTTATCAGGCACAACCTAATATAAGCATTGCTCTTAAGGAACTTGAAACATCTCTGGGAATACAGATCTTCAATCGTTCTCCTAATGGTATGATACTTACTCCCGAGGGAGAAGAATTTCTTGCAAGAGCTCAGACTATAGTTGACGAAATGCAAAGTCTTGAAAGAGACTATGCTCAGACTCCCGAAAATGAATTAAAACTCAAGGTTGCTTCTGCACGTTCAACCTATGCTACCTCTGCTATCGGAAAGCTAATAAGCGATTACTCTGAAAAGACCGACAAAATAGAAGTCCACGTAATGGAGACAAGTACTGCAAAGGTCATGGAAGATATATGCGCTGGAAAATATGATATTGGCTTTATACGTGTACCAAGTACTTATGCAGAAATGATTGAAAGCCGCCTGAAAGCTAGGAATCTTATCGGTAAAACTGTAATGGAGTTTCCCCTTCAGATAGTAATGAAGTCAGAGCATCCGCTTGCAAAATATGAAGATATCCCCTTTGAACTACTTTCTCAATATCCTGAGATAATCCACGGGGACGATGAACCTGAAATGGTGAGACGAGCTTCCATAAATCAGGATTACGACGAAAAAAGGTCACCGAAAAGGATATTTATATACGACAGAGGCACACAGATAAGTATGCTGAAAACAGTAAAGGACGCTTATATGTGGGTAGCTCCCATGAATCAGAGCATTCTCAAATTCAACAACCTTGTTCTTAGAAAATGCTCTTATGCGAATAACCTTAACCGCGACATGATAATCTACCGTAAGGCAAGTGAAAACAACTCGCTTATTGTTGACTGTGTACGTACTGTTTATGAGTATGCAGATAAGATAGAAGGACTTGAAATATAAAATATGCCCCGACCATAACAGCAGTTACGGTCGGGGCTTGTTTTTAGAAAAAAAGAATGAGAGCCATTAGGGGGGAGGTTCTCATTCTTAATAAGGGGATATGAGATTGTCATTTATGAAAGAATGACTTTCCATAAATTATTATAGCATAGAGGGCTATATAATGCAAATATAAAATATATATCTCTTTATATGTATATTTGATTACTGATAATTTAAGTAAGCAATTTACATCTTGGTAATAATTTGAAAAACATTTGGAAACAAAATATTATGCATGAAAAAGTCGTAAAAAAGCAAACTATGCTTCTCTACGACTTTTTCTCTAATAAGTAATAAAATAGAATACCGAATAATTAATGCGTATGTTACGCATAAGACTATAGTAGCTTTAGTCTGCCATAAATACCTCAAATGCTCTGTATGCCATATAAGTATCCATTTTTGATACAATTTCATAAGGAGCATGCATAGAAAGAACAGGGACTCCTAGATCGATAGTATCCACATTGAGATTTGCTATATAAGCAGCTACCGTTCCACCGCCGCCTTCATCTACCTTTCCGAGTTCACCAGTCTGCCATACTACTTTCTTAGAGTCCATAAGACGTCTGATACGTCCAGTATACTCAGCAGATGCGTCAGAGGTGCCTGCCTTACCGCGTGCGCCAGTATATTTAGTGATAACAACGCCCCTGTTGATATATGCGCTGTTGTTTCTCTCGTTTACTTCGGGGAATGTAGGATCGTAAGCCGCATTTACGTCAGCTGAGAGGCACTCGGAAGCAGACAAAACAGTTCTTACATCAGAACCGAGTGTCTCTGCGATATCTGCAACAAAATATTCAAGATATGAAGACCTGAGACCGGTATTGCCATCGCTTCCTGTCTCTTCCTTGTCAGTTAGAATAGTAACAACTGTATGCTTTGGCTTTTTACACTCTGATGTAGCTATAAGCGCAGTATATGCACAAACCTTGTCATCATGACCATAAGCGCCTATCATGCTCCTGTCAAAGCCGATATCCTTTGCTCTGAAGGCAGGTACTGCCTCAAGCTCTGATGATATAAAATCAGCCTCAGTGATACCATATTTTTCATAAAGTATATTTATGATATTCAGCTTTACCGAACCGCTTTCTTCATCCTCCTTGAAAGGACGGGACCCTATAAGGATATTGAGTTGCTCTCCAGTAATCCCCTTTGAAAGAGGCTTCTGCATCTGTACAGATGCAAGATGTGGAAGAAGGTCTGTAACACAGAATACCGGGTCGTCCTCATCCTCTCCGATATTCACTGGTATGCTAGTACCGTCTGCCTTTATCATAACACCGTGAAGTGCAAGCGGTATCGTAGTCCACTGATACTTTTTTATACCTCCATAATAATGTGTCTTGAAGAGCGCAAGCTCTGTATCCTCGTAAAGCGGATTCTGCTTAAGATCAAGCCTCGGAGAGTCAATATGCGCTGCGCAGAGCCTTATGCCGTCCCTGATTGGCGCTGTACCTATAACGGCTGCAAGAACAGCTTTGCCGCGATTGTTACGGTATATCTTATCTCCTGCTTTTAGAGCCATACCTGTTTTGTATTCAACAAAGCCCTTCTTCTTAAGCAGCTCAATAGAATAGATGACTGCTTC
>NZ_JAGCFH010000305.1 GCF_017650195.1 Ruminococcus sp.
CAAGCGAGCCGGAGCTCGAACTCCAGTAAAATATGATTTACAAAGCCCCGGAGCAGCTGTACAGCTGCTCCGGGGCTTTGTAAATCATATTTTACTGGAGTTCGAGCTCCGGCTCGCTTGTAGTGATAACATCATCATTCTCAAATGTGATTATCTCCATTTCGGGAGCAGTGTACTTTTCTTTCATGTTACTATTCCTTTCGTAAATTAGTCTTTATATTTGTTTGCAGATACGGCATAAACGTAGGTTGCCTTTGCCATATCAACAAGAGCATCGTTAGCGTCCTTATTGTTCAGAACGCGGTATACATAAGAGAGGGCACCAAAATCATATTTTGCGCCGTCTATTGTAACTGTATGCATATCACACAGCTGATGTGCAGCGATATTTGTAATCTCATAATACTGTTTTTCGTTCTTTATCTTTGCGTCTGCTGCCTTATCGTCGATAAGTACATTACTGCTGTTTGTGTAAACTCTTGCAGCAGTCTGTGAATTCAGAACGAGAGAGAGCTGTATATCTGCATCAAAGCCAGGCTCATAGGCTATAAGGTCTGATGCCTTCACTTCAGATATACCTGCGATCTCGTTATGAGCACCGTTGAAGTAATTATCAGCAGCCTTGCAGAAGTTCTCAAGACCATCAATGAGAGCTTCGAGATTATCAACTGTCTTGTAAGCGTCGTCCTTCTTTATGGCTTCTATGTAGCCCTGAACTGTGCATTCAGCCTGTGAAAGGTTGCTGAGATCGTTTGTGGACTTGCATACGATAAGCTGTCTGCCATCCTTGTCATAAGCCCTGAGAGTTATTTCATCATTTGCCTGAGTAGCATTTATAAGGTATGTGAATTTATATATTCCGCTTTCCTGTGTTAGATCATTGAACTCGTTACCGGAATACTCTATATCTCCGTTAGGTCCGCTGAGAACAACCTTTGCAAGGTTCTGGCAGGGTTCGATATAAATATTTGCTCCGAGGTAGCCGTCAAGAGTGATGCTCTGTCCTCTGAGGAAGATCATATTAGGCTTGAGCGCATTACAGCCGTATAAGATATTCTTCATATCAGTAACCGAAGATGTGTCAAATCCACTAAGGTCAACATATTCAAGAGCTTTGCATGTGCGGAACATATCAGTCATTATTTTTACATTAGAGGTATTAAAGCTGCTGAGATCAAGGGATTTGAGTGACGAACAGCCTGAGAACATATAGCCCATAGAAGTTACCGAGCTTGTGTCAAAGCTGCTGAGATCAAGTGATTCAAGTGACGAACAGCCTGAGAACATATCGGCCATATTTGTTGCTGAGCTTGTGTTGAACTTGCCGAGATCAATTGATTTAAGGCTGGTGCAGTCGTTGAACATATAAGCAAACTGCTCAACTTTTGATGTGTCGATGTTGCCAAGATTCAAAGAAGTTAGCTTGGAACACTTTGAGAATAAGTGCGTCATATTTGTTACCTTTGAGGTATCAAGACTACTTACATCAAGAGATGTCAGAGAGCTGCACCTGAGGAATACACCGTACATATAGGTCACATTTGAGGTATCGAAGTTGCTTAAGTCAATCGAGGTCAGACCTGAACAGCCGTCAAATAAATGACCGATATTTGTTGCAGATGAAGTATCAAACTTGCTCAGATCAATTGTAGCAAGACCTGAACAATCGGAGAACATAGAGGACATATCCTTGACTTTGCTTGTATTAAGTGCGGTCACATCAAGTGATGTCAGCTTTCTGCAACCGTTGAACATCCAGCTCATGTCCGTTACATTTGATGTATTAAAGCTACTGAGATCAACAGATTCGAGAGAATTACAGTAATTGAACATTCCCCCCATGTTTGTGACATTAGATGTATTGATAGCGCCGAATTTAACTGTTTTAAGGTTCCTGCACTCATAAAACATACTTCTCATGCTTGTGACACCGGAGGTATCAGCATTTGAAAGGTCAATCTCTGTGGCATAAAACCAACCGAAAAGGTTATAGCAGTCAGCCGGAAGCTTAGCACCTTCTGCGCAGACTACCTTTGTTACTGCCGAGTTCTTTTTCCAAGTCTGGACGTCACTTTTTACAACATTACCGCTAAGTGTGAGAACACCGTTTTCCTCATCGAAGCTTGCTGTGGAAGCTGCTTCCTCGGCGTGTGCTGTAAGTACATTGACGGGAGTTGATTTACCTCCGACAGGTGCGTATAAGGCAGTGCCTGTCAGTGCAACAGCCATGATTGCTGCTGCGGTTTTCTTCATCAGATTCTTTTCCATTACTACATCTCCTTGTTTATAGATATACAGCTCAGTAAATTAATCCTGAACTGAAATTTACGAAACCAGGTGTGTTAAGTTAAAAGATTAGTGAGATGAGTAAATGGTTGTATAAAATGCGCGGCTTTCAACAAATTGTATTCCGTAAACAAGTAAATTTTATAAAAAGTTCACGAATAAGTCAAGCCAAATATTGCGGCTTAAATCGGAAGTTATCATATATTGCTTTGGGGAGAAGAAGAAAAAGCGGAAGATGGGAGAGGACTTGGCTAAAATAAGCCAAAAAAACGAGCCTGATATTTCAGGCTCGGTGAGGACTTTTATAGTTAAGGCAGACTTACTAAAGGACTGATTTTTATGTTATATCATTTAAGTGAAGCCTTTATGAAGTCTGCTGTGTCTTCGATGACGTGGCTGTTGATATGTCCATTTTCACAGTCGAAGAAGTGGCCAAGCCCATCATACAGTTTGAACTGGCACTTTGGCCTGTCTGAGAGCTTTTCCTTCCACATAGCGAAATCCTTGTCTGCAAATACCTGTGTGTCGGCGCTACCCTGAAGGAAGAGCATGGGAATATCGAGCTCCCTTGCAACGCCGGCAGGATCGATAGCATCAAGAGACGTCCAGTAGGGGACACCGAAGGAGATGTTATATGGCTCGGGATTTTTTTTCTCCTTGAGCTCTCTTTTGTCTCTCATGGTTTCTATCTGGTCAATAAGTTCTTCTACGTACTTCTTTGTATCTCCTTCTGCGGCTTCAAGCTGAGGAGCAAGCTGCTCTAGCCATACCTCGCCGAGTTTTCGGGGAGTTCCCGCCAATGATATGATACCTTTTACGGCACTGTTGCGTGAAGCTATGGAAGGAGCGAGCATTCCGCCGAGGCTGTGACCGAGTACGAATATGCCATCCACCTTGCCATCGTCAGCGTACTGCTGGGCAAGTTTTACGGCGGCATCTGCGTCATTGAGAACCTCATCATCTACTGTGACATCATCGGTGCCAAGCTCAGGATACTGGAAAAAGCGCTTGTTATAGCGGATAGTCGCTATGCCTTTTTCAGCAAGGTCGTGGGAAATGTCCTTGAAAGGAGCGCAAATGCCAGCGTCCTCGTTGAGGTTCGTCTGCCCGGAGCCCTGTATAAGTATGACAACAGGCGGTTTTTCGATATTCTTTGGCATGGTTAGCATACCATCCAGCTCGTATTCACCGACCTTGATAGAAGTCTCTGTGTAGATATCATTATCCTCGGGGGTTATCTCGTCCTGCGCGAAGTTCATATACATCCCCTCAATCAGCCTTTCCGTGCTGAAGGCGATATATATCACAAGGTTCTTATTTTCAAAACGGAGATTGGTAGTCGTCATGCTCATTCCGCTGTTTGGATCGGTTTCGTGCTGTGTATCAAGGAGTTCCTTGAATTCTCCTGTAACCGCCTTTACCTGTTTCCAACTAGAAGTTAGAGCCTCCTCTGATACGGCAGCTTTCATATTATCTGAAAATAAGTCGAATGAAGTCTTGTAATTGCCTTCAGCCATGTCGGTACAGAGCTTTCTAGACAGCTCAACAATATCCGTATCAGATTCGGTGGAAGTTTCGGCCTGTGTGGTCGATTCCACCTGTGTGGCAGTCGTTGCTGTAGCCGTAGGCCGCTCGCTGCTGTCTGACGGTTTGGTGCTGCTGCATCCAGTCAGCAGAGCTGCTGCAGAAACTGCGGCGATCATTCGTTTGATTTCCATTTTATCACTCCATAAAAATTTTTCGGTATACTGTATTTTAGGTCTATTTTTTGTTAATTATAACACATCATGCATAACAAGTCAACGTTCCGCGTGATAGAGTAATTATCATACTCGGGAGTGTATAAAAGGTTATATTTTTTATATTTATTATAGAGGCCTGACTTGCAAATATGTATACTGCACTTTTAACAATTGATACAGCTGTGCATTGTATAAAATAACAAAAAAATATGTTGTAAATTAATATTAGCCGTACATACTTGAAAAAAAATGAAAAAAATGTTATAATTCATGAATAGGATAAGCGTCGCAGGGAATTGAAAAAACGGCTTTTCAATAAATTTCCGACGCTTTCAGGATATGGATAGATAATACATGAAGGGAAGCGGCTTGTCCCTGCATGGAAAGGAAAGGTGTATTGGAATGCCAATTACAGAAGTCATTAAAAATACTGCTCCCGGCGCTGTGCTTTGCTTCAAGTACCCCAACGAGGACTTCAACACCGGCGCTCAGCTGATAGTTGCCGAGTACGAAGAAGCCCTATTTATGAAGGATGGCGTTATCGAACAGGTATTTACTGCGGGAAAATATACTCTTACTACAGAGAATTTCCCTTTTCTCACAAAGCTCCAGTCAGCTCTCCTCAGCGGAGGCGTCAGCAGATACAGCTGTAAGATATATTTTGTAAATACTCAGCATCACCTTGAACAGAAGTGGGGGACTCCCGATCCTGTAACGGTGCTTGACCCATATTGGCAGACCTATTTTCAGGTACAGGCAAGGGGTTCGTATACGGTAGCTGTAAAGGCCGTAAAGAAGTTCTTCCTTAAATTCGTTGGTGCAAATGCTTATGCGTCAGAAAACGATTTAAAGAAGAATTTCCGCATAGCTTTTGTTCAGAATATTTCCGATCAGCTTGCTGAGTACATAACCTCTTCCGATGAAGAGACCATTGTAATATGCAATAAAAAGAAAGCTCTTGCTGATGGCGTAAAAGGATCGCTCCATGAGGTGCTTGACGAATATGGTATGGAGCTCATAAATTTCTATATTGAGACGATAGGTGTTATTGAAGATGAGAATTACCTCTCTGTTGTTAAAATGCGCCGTGAGCGTCAGGAAAAGATGTTCAGCCGTGAGCAGAGAATGGAAGAGGCAAGGCTCGACTTTGCCCTCAGCCGCGAAAGATCAGAGGCTGAAAGATATATTTCCGGTCAGGGCGCTCAGGCTGACTATGAGCGTATGAAGATACGCGATCAGGACGGCGGAAATGGCTGGGCTCGCCAGGAAACAGCTGAGATACTCCATTCAGCTGCAGAAAATACAGGAGCGGGAAGTGCTTTCATAAATGCAGGCATTGGCCTCAATGTAGGACGTGCTCTTGGTGGTATGATGGCTGATATGGCAAATCCCGGAGGTGGCGGCGTTGGAGCGCTTTCAGCTCCTCAGGGTGCAGGAGAGGCTGTTCAGGGCGATACTGTAATATGTCCGAAATGCAGTGCTTCTGTTCCGAAGGGAATGAAATTCTGCGGACAGTGCGGAGCGCTTATGGAAAAGCCAAAGCGAGTATGCGCTAACTGCGGATTTGAGATACCTGATGGTATGAAGTTTTGTGGACAGTGCGGAGCTCCTGTTGAGAAAAAACCTAATATCTGTCCGAAATGCGGTGCTGAGGTCGCAGACGGTATGAAGTTCTGCGGCAGATGTGGAAACAGAATGGAGTGAGCGTCATGAAAAAAGGAAATCTTTTAGTATCATTGTTTTTGATAGCTATTTTGAATATAGGTATATTTGTTGTAGTCAATGACCGCTCCGATGTATTCTGGGTAAATTACTGCTTTCTGATGTTTGCAGTGCTGTTTGCAGCTTGTACCTTTAGTTTCGGTTCAAAGAACGAAAAGCTTGCAAGTAAGCTGAATATATTTATGGTTGCCATTGCATTCCTTGTTTGCGAGACTATAGCGGCTCTTGTATGTGCAAGATTTGACAGCGCGGCTTGGGCTACGGTAGTACATCTTGCTGTTATTGGTATCTTTATAGTGTTCTTGTACGCCACTCTGTCTGGCAATGCTCATGTTGAACAGCAGCAGGAGCAGCGCGGTGCGGACTTGATAAACTTCAAGTCTGTGCTGGAGACCTTCAAGGGCATACAGAAAAATGTTCCTTTTTCCGCGCCTTATAAGAAGACCATAGACAAGGCTTTTGACGCGATTGCTTCCGGGCAGGTAACAAGTTCTCCTGAGGTGGCAGGTATTGAGAGAGATATAGCAGATGCTGTGAATGAGCTTGGAAAGGCTGTCACTGCCAACGATGAGCAGACAATAGCTTCTGTATGTTCAAGGATAGACAAGCTCTCTTCTGAGAGAGAATCCAAGCTCAAGCTGAGATCAAACTTTTAATCCAAGGGGGAAAACAATATGACCGTTAATCAGAAATGGTATCATCAGACTGTAGTTATAATACTTGCATTTATAATATTCTGGCCTATCGGGATATACCTGATAGTCAGCCGTTCAAGAGCTTCAAAGCGGGGAATGTTCGTAGGAGGTCTTGACTTCAAGACAGCATGTATAGTTGCGGGTGTTCTTGGCGTTATGGGCTTGTTATGCTTGAGTGGATCTAATTCCTCATTTGGAGGTGCGATGCTATACTTTATAGGAGCTGTTGCAGTATTCATTTATGGCAAAAAGAACGATGGAAAGATAGAAAGGTACAAGAAATACATTGATATGGTCGTAAATCAGCATATCGACAATATTGATACTATGGCAAATGCCTGTGGTATCCCTTACGGCACCTGCCGCGGAGAGTTGGCTACGCTTATTGCAAAGGATGTATTCAAGGGCGCCTCCATTGACGATACCACACATACTCTCAATCTCATGAGGCGTGTAGCTCCTCCTGTGGAGGTTATGGGTAGGGCTACTGTTACTGTTACTGTTACTTGCTCGGGCTGCGGTGCTACTGCGGCTATAACTCAAGGAACAAGCTGCGAGTGCGAATATTGCGGAAATATTCTCAATGCCTGAACACGTTTGAATTTTAATAATTGTACGAGTTGAAAAGCCGTAAGGAAGTATCGTCTTCCCAACGGCTTTTTTTGTAACCTGTTGCCGGTTATGCTCATATTATAAAATGTGCGGAGGACCTCTGCACAGGTTCTCCGTGCGGAAAGGAGGACTCAATCATGAATCTTGATCTTTTTGATAATATAGAAGATATGTTCTTGCGTGAACGTGAGATGGTCTCTGAGACTGTTATGAACGACAGCGGAAATAATACAGGCAACGACCAAGTGTTTGCGAAAAACGTGCCTCTTGCAATGGCCTATGTACCATGGCAGCAGTGGGGCGAAACTTACGGCGACGACGAGGCACTTAGCAAAGGAACACTTTTCCCTCAGCTCGATCTGCCATTTATCGGAGGAGGCGACGGCAAATGAACGAGAGGAGAATGCTTCTGAATAAGATAAAAAAATACGATTTTACGCTTAAAGAGCTGAATCTATATCTCGACACCCATCCTGAATGCCGCCGAGCTCTTGTAATGTTCCAGAAATACAGGGAATTGCGTAAAAAGGCATCAGACGAGTTTGCACGTCGTTTCGGACCGATCGTTCCGGAACAGGTGACAAGCACTGAAAACTGGACATGGACAGACGATCCGTGGCCATGGGAAAGGAGTTAATATATGTGGCAGTATGAGAAAAAAGTATCATATCCATGTTGTACATTGATACTATAATAAAAGAAAGCAGTCAGGAGTTCAATTCTTATTGCTGGTTTATTTGCTTTAATGGCATTAATCTGTGAGTATCTCCATATTTTTAATGTGGCTTATGTCCTGTCCAGTGAAAAACAATTGCATAAGTGCATATGTAAGCCCTGATGAAAGCTTTGTATCCTCATCATGTGTATGTGTTGGTATCCGGCATATTACCATTGTACCGCTATTGCGTAATCTGATAACAGTGGTCAGTTCATGATTGGTCATGGTTTCGCTTATGATATCGTATTCCGAGCGTTCATATAGGGTTTGCTTTTCTATTGGCTTTTTCATCTGTTATATCATCTCCTTACTGTCATATTATATGTAATGTTGCTTGTCCGACTTGACTTTGATGAAAAATCAGTGATAGACGATATATCGCATGTGCGGCTGTTTATGAACCGGACATAGCTCAAAAATGACATATTTTTTATATACTTTAAATAGGTTATACAAATTTTAAACGAAATGCTAAAAAATCCGTATTGTATAATCTTTCGTAACATATTGACAACGAGTAAAATGATATTTTTGTGAAAAATGACAAAAATTTTTATGGTCTCAGAATTCCCCGATTTTTCCGCTTGCTTTTTTTACTGTCAAAGGTTATAATTAAAAAGTACAGGTTTTGGATGCTTTACAATGTGTTTATTATGATTTCTTAAAGGCACGGACAGAATACGGGGAAGTATTTGTTTGTGCAGTATATATATATGTTCAGACTTCATTAATATACATAGTATTGTATTTACTATAAAGAGCAGTTTAATAAATATAAACACAAGCTGCTGCCTTTAAGGGCAGGATAAGGTTTAACACGACACAAGATCATCAAAGCTTTATTGAAATATCAAAATGGTCGGTCGTCTGTATATTTGGTGGGAAATTGGCTGGATATGCGGGCGGCAGAGTTCTGTCTGCAGGGATAAATGACATTACCTGCTGTTTATGCTGCCTTTCCTTTTCGGACGGGAGCGTATTTTACAGTAGGTGGATAGGAGAAGAGGCAGTAAATGTTTGTAAACAAAAGTAATATCAAACCATTGGAAAATAAAATATGGCTTTCCTCTCCTACTATGCACGGTGACGAGCAGAAGTGGGTGAATGATGCGTTTGAAAAGAACTGGATCACGACAGCAGGAGAGAATATCAACGAGGTAGAAAGACTTATCGCAGAGTACGCAGGAGTAAAG
>NZ_JAGCFH010000032.1 GCF_017650195.1 Ruminococcus sp.
AAAAATTATGGAAATCACAAAACTGACATCAAAGAAAAAAATATCAGCAGGATATCAGTCGTCGGGGTAATAGCCTACATTATATATTACATTTATACCTATTTACCCGATGCAAAGGCAGGCTAGATCGACAGCTGGAATAAGACCAAAGAAGCTTGGCCGGATAAGAGCGATTGGCAGGTGATACTCTACGTATTGTCAGCTTTTGTATGTTACCAGCCCTTATCATCACAGTTGTGGCATCCCTGCAGCTGATGTTCCGTATGAGCGGTATTGCAGAAAGAATCTGATGAGATGCTGTAAGAAAAAAGGAGAGTTTAAAATGGAAAAAAATATATTAATAATCAAAAGAAGCAGCCTTGTAATATCGATATTGGCTCTTCTCGGTGCGGCTTTCTGTGTGATAGGAGGCGTCAGCACTGGAAAAATCATCGTTATGGAAATGCAGAATTATATGTACGCAATGAAATTCGGTTATTATATCTATGCCGCAGTCCTTGTTGCGGCAGCGCTGATATTTTTCAGAATATTCCGGAGCGGTAGACCTTTTACCCGTGGCAATGAATGGGCAGTAAGAGGAATCGCTGGACTTTTCGCAGTGGATTTTATGGTTCAGGCACTGCTCAAAGCAAAAGATATCGGCTTCCTTAAGGGTATGTTATTAGCAGGGAATGAGTCAGTATTTTTTGTTGCATTTTTTTTGGTGATAGCGGAGATACTGCGCTATGGCAAGCTTCTCCAGGTAGAGTCTGACGAAACACTGTGAGGTGAGAGTGTATGTCGATAATACTCAGACTTGACCGCGTTATGGCTGACAGAAAGATAAGCCTTAACGAACTCAGCGACCGTGTGGGAGTGAGCAACGTCAACCTTTCAAAGCTAAAGACCGGCAAGGTCAGTGCAATTCGCTTTTCTACGCTTAATGCTATCTGCAAAGCCCTCGGTTGTCAGCCGGGAGACATTCTTGAATTCATAGACGACAACAGCGTTCAGGTGTAAGAGCTGTTGCCATGAATATTAATAAATCATTTTAAAGAAGGGACTGCCAGGCGGCGGCCCCTTTTTACGCTATGAAGCGCTTTTCACTCTGTCAAGCGGTAATTCCGACAAAAAATATGACAAAAATTTGTAAGAAACGATAATTGATACTTAACTGTGAATATGATATAATTCACTTGTGAATATTCTTTGAACCGGGGGGCGGAACGATGAGAGCAGGAATAATTGACAGCAAGAGAAGGGCTAAATACTGGGAAAAAAATCTCGGCAAAAGCTTTGAATGCATGATCGTTTCCGATGCCAGCGGACTTCCGGAATGTGATATAATCATAGTTTCAGAGGCTTATTGCAGCGGATCTATAGCCACTGTAATCGAGAATATCCGCGCTTCAGGAAAGCACTGCAATACTCCTGCTGCGGCTGTCACTTCAGAGGTGAGCTGCGAAAACCAGGAGATACTCATGGCTCTCGGCTTTGACGATGTGATAAGGCTGCCGATATGTAGTCAGCTCATGTTGAGAAGAGCGAAAGCCCTTGCTACGGTGGTGCCGAATAACGATATCCACAGGTCTATTACAATAGACAGCCTTCTTAAGCTGAAGGACGGAGAATCAGGTGCATACTGCGTCCGCTCCGTGGATTTTACGAATATATTCCGTTTCGTGCTCAGAGTTCTTGAGCGAACACAGAAGGATACACAGATGCTCGTGTTCAGCCTGAGCGCTCACAAGAAAAGCTCGTCTGAAAAAAGGGAGCAGGTAATGAATATACTTTCAGAGGAGGTGCGGAAGTGCCTCAGAAGGGGAGATATCTCCTCAGTATGCAGCGAGGACAGGATACTTGCGTTGCTGATAGGAGCTGACGATGAAGGCGGACGCCTTGTGGCTGAGCGCGTTGTGAACAGCTTTTACAGTGAGTGTGACGACGATGAGTTCAAGCTGACTTATGACGTTAGAGAAGTACGTGCTTTAGGGCATTGAACATTATTTCCTCAGATAACAGCAGATCCTGAGAGCCTTTTGTGTTCTCGGGATTTTTGCTGTTTTGTAACTTGATATTTTTCGTAAGTTGCAGTATAATGTAGTTACATGAGCTGTGTCAGGAGGTAAGTATATGAACAGAATGAATATTTTTGCTGCATTGCCGGCAGCTGCACTGCTTGCTGTCACCTTGCTTGGCGGATGCAGCAAACATAACGGGAGCTACAGTGAAAAACCGATAAAAGAGACAGTCACCACTACAGAGGGGATAGTAGTCTGGACTACAACCGCCAACTCTGGAACTATAACTACGGCAAAATCCGGAACAACTACAAAAAAGACTATAGAAGTTTCCGCATCGTCAAAGAAGAATACGACTTCAAGAGCAACAACGGCCAAAAAGAACAAAACAACAACTTCCGAAGAGACTGCGAAAACAACAACTACCACTACCGTTTTCGACAGTGGCGATGGTTCCTACGTTGAGTATCACTTCCGGAGTCAAAAACAGCTTGCCGACCATTTCGAGAAGCATGGAGCTGAATTTGAAGCCGATTTTGATTATAAGACCGCTGCCGATTACGAAAAGGGAGCCAGCGACGTCATAAACAATTCCAAAGCCCTTCACAAGACCGAAGCCGAGGACGGCGACAGCGTATACTATATCGAAGTTACCAATGAGTTCGTTATATTGTCAACGGATGGATATATAAGGACTTATTTCCGACCGAACGGCGGCAAGAGATACTATGACAGGCAATGATACGGCGGAGGTAATGATATGAATAAACGAGCTGTAGCTACGGCTTTGACAGCTGCCGCAGTGCTTCTGACCTGCGGCTGTGCAAATAATAAAAAGAGCAACAAAAAGAAGACTGTTCCTGAAAGACCGACAGAGTGGTCGGTGGAGCAGCGCTCTGTTGAGGAGGTAACACCTCTCAAGGGTGAGGATATGGCGTTTGTAAAGCGCGACGAAGACGACGATAGTATTGTTAGGATAATACAGGGAGTTCTCGGAGCCTCTCCCGTGACGAATGAGCAGGAGGCTCTTGACCTTATTGCTTCATATTCGCAGGAAATGGGTTTTGGTGATGTTTACAGTGAATTGAAGTTCGCTGGAACTATCGAATACGGTGATATAACAGATTACAGGTTTGAGCAGTATTACGATGGGTTGCAGGTCACAGGCAGCTTTATTGAGCTTACCGTGGACGAGAGTTACCGCAGCCTGCCTGTTGTGATAAACAGCACCTACACAGATATGTGGGGCTTTAGCACAAAGCCGAGAGTAAGCGCCGAGGCGGCTCTGAAATGCGCATCTGATAAATACAAGGTTACAAAGGGAACAATTCCCAAGCTCACGATATATACCGGCCCCACTCTCGTGTGGATAGTACCTGTTTCAAACAGCAAGATAAGTGACGTATATATCGACGCAAGCAACGGGAATACCATTCATGAGGATATGAAAGTATCCTGAACGATAAAAATAAAAGGGATACATTCCTTGCGGAACATATCCCTTTTGTTATGATTTAATTTACTTCACAATGAAACGGTCGATCTCCTTGAGGAATTTATCAGCATCATCTGTGTGTGCATCAAGCTCTATGGGCTTGGAGAGGTCGAGGCTGAAAATACCCATGATAGACTTTGCGTCTACCGCATATCTGCCGGAAACGAGGTCGATATCGAAGTCATACTTCATAACGATATTGACGAAATCCTTTACGTCATTGATTGCCTGAAGATTAACAGTTGTTTTAGTCATAACTTTACCTCCTGTTTTCAGATGTCTGTTTGTTTTTTCTTGTTTATTTCTTTTTTTGCGGTTTCCCTGACCGCACATATATAATAGCACGTATAATTCGCTGTGTCAATGGATTTGTCAAATTTTCGTCAAATTCGTATAATTGATTGAAATGGTAAAGGACTTTTTTATTCATAGCGATAGTGCATAAAAAAGTAAATTGAAAATTGTGCATATTTCATATAGCGTTATATGTATTATCTAATAAAATAAAGGGTGTTTTATGTATAAGATATGTTTTGTGACCTTTGGCTGCAAGGTCAATTACTATGAGACCGAGTGCATGAAATCAATGTTCCGGGAGGCAGGCTTTGAGGTAACTGACAAGGCTATCTCTGCGGATATAGTCGTTATCAATTCATGTACCGTCACTGCTTCGGGAGACAGCCGCACGCTGACGGCTCTGAGAAAGCTGCGTTCAGCCTTGCCTGAGGCTGTTATAGCACTAACCGGTTGCTATCCTCAAGCTAACCGCGAGGAGGCTGAAAAGCTCGGAGAGGCGGATATCATAGTGGGAACCAAGGAACGTTCCGCTATAGTCAGGTTGGTGACGGAATGTCTCTCGGAGCGCAGGCGCATAGTCGATATAAGGGAGTTCAGCTCCGACGACAAGTTCGAGCCACTAAAATGTGCGCAGTTTGACAGCAATACTCGTGCATTCGTGAAGATACAGGACGGCTGCAACCAGTTCTGCTCATACTGCATGATACCATTTGCAAGGGGACGCTGCCGCTCGAAGCCCCTCTCGTTGCTCTATGAGGAGGCAAGAGCAATAGCTGCGGGGGGAGTGAAGGAGATAGTCCTCTCCGGTATAAATCTTGCGTTTTACGGTAGTGAATGGGAAAGAGATCTTTCCGACGCCGTGGAGATGTGTGCACACACCAAGGGGATAGAGCGTGTCCGCCTCGGCTCTCTTGAGCCGGAGCTCATGTCAGGAGAACTGCTCAGGAGGCTGAGAGCGTTGCCAGAGTTCTGTCCACAGTTCCACCTGTCGCTGCAAAGCGGCTGTGAAAAGACCCTCAAGGCTATGAACAGAAATTATACTGCCGCAGAGTACCTTGCCCTTACAGAGCATATAAGAGGTATATTCCCAGAATGTTCCTTCACTACGGACGTAATGGTGGGCTTCCCTCAGGAGACCGACGAGGACCATAGGGAGTCCGTAGATTTTGTTAAGAAGATAGGCTTTTCAAGAGTGCACGTATTTAGGTATTCGCGGAGAAACGGCACCAAAGCGGCTCAGATGACAGGACAGGTGCCGGAAAATATCAAGTCTGAACGCTGGCAGGAAATGACAGCTGCCGCAGATATGGACCGAGAGCGTTACCTCAAGTATATGGTGGGGAAAACTGTGAAGGTGCTCTTCGAGCGTGAAAATTCTACAGAATTTCATCACGGATATGCACCTGATTATACATTAGTAAAGATTTCAAGGAAAAATCCCGAAAAAAGTTTGCGTAATCAGATAAGAAGTGTTATAATAGAAGGGTATGGTCAAGACTGTTGCTTCGGCAGCACAGTCGCTGACAACTAAATGCATACTCATAATGTATAATGCTTTTTAATGCGTAATTCGTAATTATTGGGTCGTCTTACGGCGGCAGATCTAAAAAATTTTGGTTCTTATTATTATCAGTGAAGCAGATACATTAATTACGCTATGCATTATGAACTATGAATTGTTTGAAAGGAGACTGAATTATGTCCGTATTCAGAATTTACGTTGAAAAGAAGCCTGAATTCGCAGTAGAGGCTCAATCTGTTCTCAGCGATATAAAAACTGCTCTCAGACTGAATATCTCAGGTGTTCGCATTCTCAACAGGTACGACGCTGACAAACTTAGCGAGGAGGATTTCAAGGCTGCGGTGAATACCGTATTCTCTGAGCCTGCCGTTGATGTGGTTTACGACGAGCTCCCACAGGTGAGTGAAACAGACAGAGTGTTTGCCGTGGAGTACCTCCCCGGACAGTTCGACCAGAGAGCTGACAGTTGCGAGCAGTGTATACAGATACTCCGTCAGGGAGAGCGCTGCCGCGTTAGAAATGCCCGTATCTACATAATCTCCGGTATTATCACCGACGCAGACTTCGCAAGGCTCAAGTCGTATATCATCAATCCTGTCGAGAGCCGTGAGGCTTCGCTGGAGACGGTAAAGACGCTCGATACAAATTACGATATCCCCACAACTGTTGAGGAGCTAGAGGGCTTTATCAACCTCAATGCCTTTGGACTTCACGCATTCGTTGACAAGTTCGGTCTTGCAATGGACTACGATGATATCAAGTTCTGTCAGGACTATTTCCGCAACGAGGAGAAGCGCAACCCTACTATCACGGAGATACGTATGATAGATACCTACTGGTCTGATCACTGTCGTCATACCACCTTCCTTACTAATGTAGAAAACGTAAAGATAGATACTCCCTATATAAAGGACACTTACGATATGTATGTGGACATCCGCAAGGAGTTGGGCAGAACGGACAAGCCCATGACCCTTATGGATCTTGCTACACTTGCTGCAAGGAAGCTCAAGGCTGACGGAAAGCTTCCAGACCTCGACGAGAGCGAGGAGATAAATGCTTGTTCAGTAAAGATAAAGGTGGAAATCGATGGACAGCAGGAGGACTGGATCCTCATGTTCAAGAATGAGACACACAACCACCCTACAGAGATAGAGCCTTTCGGCGGTGCGGCTACCTGCCTCGGCGGAGCTATAAGAGACCCACTCTCGGGACGTTCATACGTATATCAGGCTATGCGTGTTACAGGTGCGGCTAATCCGCTTGTTCCAGTTGAGGATACTATTGCAGGCAAGCTCCCACAGAGAAAGATAACCCTTGGAGCTGCAAACGGCTACAGTTCCTACGGAAACCAGATAGGTCTTGCAACAGGTCATGTTGCAGAGGTTTACCACCCAGGATACGTTGCGAAGCGAATGGAGATAGGCGCAGTTCTTGGAGCTGCTCCTGCTGAGAATATCCGCAGGGAACGCCCTGAGGCAGGAGATATCGTTATACTCCTGGGCGGCAAAACAGGACGTGATGGCTGCGGCGGAGCTACAGGCTCCTCAAAGTCACATACACTTGAATCCCTCGAACACTGCGGTGCAGAAGTACAGAAGGGAAATCCTCCCGAGGAGAGAAAGCTCCAGAGACTGTTCCGCAATCCCGAGGTAACAAAGATGATAAAGCGCTGCAACGACTTCGGCGCAGGCGGCGTATCAGTTGCTATCGGTGAGCTCACGGACGGACTTGTTATCAATCTCAATGCAGTACCAAAGAAGTATGACGGTCTTGACGGCACGGAGATAGCTATATCAGAATCTCAGGAGAGAATGGCTGTAGTGATCGCTCCGGAGGACAAGGACAGATTTATGGAGGAGGCTTCAAAGGAGAACCTTGAGGCTACCCTCGTTGCGGATGTTGTTGATGAGCCGAGACTTAAAATGGTGTGGAACGGTAATACTATCGTTGACTTATCACGCGAGTTCCTCAATTCCAACGGTGCTCCCAAGTATACAGACATAGAGGTTGAGGCTCCTGTCCTGATTGACGAGGACAGTGTGGCTGACAGTCAAGATTCATGGGCGCAGCTTATGTCAAACCTCAATGTTTGCTCACAGAAGGGGCTTATCGAGAAGTTCGACTCAACTATCGGCGCAGGAACTGTACTCATGCCCTTCGGCGGCGTGTATCAGATGTCTCCCTCACAGGCTATGGCAGCTAAGATACCAGTGCTCACAGGGGAGACCAACACCTGCTCTCTCATGGGCTGGGGTTACAACCCAGATATATCGGAAAAGTCACCTTATCACGGTGCAATGCTGGCAGTTATTGAGTCTATCGCAAAGGTAGTCGCAGCAGGCGGTTCATATAAGAAGTGCTGGCTCACCTTCCAGGAGTACTTCGAGAGGACGCAGAATGACCCCAAGCGCTGGGGTAAGCCTATGGCAGCACTTCTCGGCGCTTTCAGGGCTCAGCTGGAGCTGGGCTGTGGAGCAATCGGCGGCAAGGACTCAATGTCCGGTACTTTCGAGAAAATAGATGTTCCCCCTACTCTTGTTTCCTTCGCAGTTTCCACTTCAACTGCCGACAAGGTAGTGTCCACTGAGTTCAAGGGCGCAGGAAATACGGTAATATCTATAGTTCCAGAGTATGATGCAAACGGACTTCCCCAATTTGACAGCATAAAGGCTTGTTTTGATAAGGTGGAGCAGATAATAGCGGCTGACCGCGCAAACGCTGTATGGACAAACGGTTACGGCGGCTTTGCTGAGGGTATTGCTAAAATGTGCTTTGGTAACAAGATAGGCTTCGAGTTTACCTCACGCCTCAGCGGAAACGAGCTCTTTAAACCTCACTATGGAGCCTTTATCATAGAGCTCAGAGGTGACGCAAAGAGCGGCGAGAATATTATCGGAAAGACTATCTCCGACTATAAGATACTCTGCATGGACTATACTGTAAGTCTCGACAATCTACAGAGAATATGGGAAGGCAAGCTGGAACCTGTATTCCCTTGCAGGATAAAGACCACGGACGCAACTCCACAGACCTATTCGTCACCTAACAGGATACAGCTTGCAGCTTCCACAAAGATAGCGAAGCCGAGAGTTCTTATTCCTGTATTCCCTGGCACCAACTGCGAGTACGACACAGCAAGAGCCTTCGAGAAGGCAGGTGCAAAGCCTGAGGTAGTGGTTATCCGCAACCTCTCCGCGGGGGATATTGAGGAAAGCGTAAGGTACTTTGAGAACGCTGTAAGACGTTCCGAGATAATCATGATCCCTGGCGGTTTCAGTGGCGGCGACGAGCCCGAGGGAAGCGGAAAGTTCATCACGGCATTCTTCCGCAATCCTAAGATCAAGGATGCGGTTCACGACCTTCTGAGGAATCGTGACGGACTTATGCTTGGTATCTGCAATGGCTTCCAGGCTCTTATTAAGCTGGGACTTGTTCCCTACGGCGAGATAATCGACATGGCGGATGATGCTCCCACACTTACCTTCAATACCATAAACCGCCACCAGTCAATGATGGTAAATACACGTATTGCTTCCAACAAGAGCCCGTGGCTCTACGGCTGCGAGGTGGGAGATATCCATACAGTTGCCATATCCCATGGTGAAGGACGCTTTGTAGCTCCGGCAAGTCTCATACAGCAGCTTGCAAACAACGGACAGATAGCGACTCAGTACGTTGACCTTGACGGAAATCCCACGATGGATATCCGCTACAATCCCAATACATCTATTGAGGCTATCGAGGGAATTACCTCTCCCGACGGTCGTGTATTCGGCAAAATGGGACACTCCGAGCGTAAGGGCAGCTATATCTGCAAGAACGTTCAGGGTGAAAAGGACCAGAAGATATTTGAGAGCGGCGTTAAATACTTTAGTTAAGTGCAAAAGGGACGGATTTTCCGTCCCTTTTTCAGTAAGAAGATTAGTAGGGGCTAGTGTCCTCGACAGCTCATGTATGCCTGTCAATGTAATTATGCCGAAACCATGAGTAGGAAATGATGTTCATGTCGTTTACCGAAATGGACCGAGGCTTTATTCAACGGAAAACTATTCAATATTGAAAAAATTTTTGAAATTCGGCTTAATATATAAATTACCGCATATACTACTGTTGGATTTAGCCAATAAACATTAGGTAATTTGTAATGGTTAATTTATTATTATGTGCCGTAAGCGTTGTACGATTAATGATTTTGATAATATTAAGTAATATTAAGCGAGTTTACTAGCGAAACATGGCAAGCGGTCGAGCTGGCTCAGCTCACTCTGATTATGCATTGTTCATACTTTTGTATTGACTAATCGTTAAAAATAGTATATAATATAAATAAGGTTACTGGTGGGGGCTGTAACAAATTTTTGGATAAGGAGATATGCTATGAATAATATACTTTTTGCCGCATCAGAGTGCGTTCCGTTTATAAAGACAGGCGGTTTGGCAGACGTAGTCGGAGCTCTTCCGCAGTATATTGACAAGAAACACTACGACGTAAGAGTAATAATGCCTTATTATACCTGTATACCAGACAAGTACAGGAATGAATTCAAGTATGTCCACCATTTCTATATGGACTACGGCATGAGGAGCGAAGGCGTTCATGTCGGCATAATGGAGTATGAGTATAATGGGATAAGGTTCTATTTCGTGGACAACGAGTATTATTTTAAGTGTGATACTCCTTATTCTCCCGATCTGAGGTGGGATATAGAGCGATTCACCTTCTTCTGCAAGGCAGTGCTGGCTATACTTCCCGTCATAGGCTTCCGTCCTGATATTATACACTGCCACGACTGGCAGGCGTCACTGATACCTGTTTTTCTGCACTCCACATTTGCCACGAATCCGTTTTTCAGTGCAACAAAAACTATAATGACTGTCCATAACCTGAAATTTCAGGGCGTGTGGGATATAGATACCTTCAAGTTCAATACTGCTTTGCCAGACTATATGTTTACTTCGGACAAGCTGGAGTTCCACAAGGATGCGAATATGCTTAAGGGCGGTCTTGTCTATGCGGACTATATAACCACGGTCTCTGAGACCTATTCCGAGGAGATAAAGTATCCTTTCTACGGCGAGCAGCTTGACGGTCTTCTCCGTGCCCGCTCGGCTTCACTGAGGGGCATACTCAATGGTATAGACTACAAAGTATTTGACCCTGCAAATGACGAAAAGATATTCGAAAAGTTTGACGCAAAGAGTTTCAAGACCAAGAAGGCTGAGAACAAGCTGAAATTACAGGAGCAGCTCGGTCTGCCTGCTGACAAGAACAAGTACATGACAGCTATAATATCCCGTCTTACCGACCAGAAGGGACTTGACCTCGTAAACTACGCTATGGAACGTATCTGCGACGAGAATACTCAGTTCGTCATCATCGGTACTGGGGATCCGAGGTATGAGAATATGTTCAGGCACTATCAGTGGAAGTATCCAGAAAGAGTTTCTGCCAATATCCTCTACGACGACGAACTCGCCCATAAGGTATATGCAGCGGCTGATACTATCCTTATGCCCTCTCTGTTCGAGCCCTGCGGACTTACACAGCTCATAGCCTTGAGATACGGAACTCTGCCTATAGTACGCGAGACAGGTGGTCTTAAGGACACAGTGCAGCCTTATAACGAGTTTGACGGCACAGGAAACGGCTTCTCCTTTGCGAACTTCAACGGCGACGAGATGCTTGCAGTTATTAATTACTCAAAGCATGTATTCTTCAACCACCGCAAGCAGTGGGATAAAATGGTGCAGAGAGCAATGGGACAGGACTTCTCGTGGAACAGTTCTGCCCGTCAGTATGAGGGGATGTACAACTGGATGATAAACTGGTAATGATTCAGTAATATAACGGAGTGAGGGCGGAATCATTCCGCCCTTCCTACTTGAGTGTATTGAGTAGAGAGAAGTTTTTGGGGAACGCTGCCATTGGTGTTTCGTGCATTACCATGCAAATAACAAAGCACTATGCATTAATAACTATTAATTGTAAACTCTCCACTCTCAACTAAAGAAAAAGGACGATGTAATGAATAATCTCAAAGGTGCAATTTTCGATATGGACGGTCTTATGATAGACACCGAAAAGCTCTATCTGAAATTTTGGATACTGGCAGCAAAGGACTACGGCTACGATATGAAGCCGGAACACGTCTATGCTATCCGAAGCATGGCGAGAAAGTATTCCATACCCAAGCTAAAGAGCTTTCTTGGCGAGGACTGTCCGACGGAGGAAATACGCGCTCACAGAACGGAGCTTATGAGTGAGTACATAAAGGAAAACGGTATAGAGGTCAAGAAGGGCCTTTTCACACTGCTAGACTATCTGCGTAGCCACGGTATAAAAATGGCTGTGGCAACGGCTACTCCCAGTGATAGGACCGAGGAGTACCTGCACACTATCGGAGCATACAATTATTTCTCGGCTATGGTCTGCGGAGACATGATAACCAACGGCAAGCCTGACCCGGATATATACCTCACGGCTGCAAGGGAGTTGGGACTTCCTCCGCAGGTGTGCGCGGCTTTTGAGGACTCTCCAAACGGAATAACCGCAGCCCATGCCGCAGGCTGTCACGCTATAATGATACCGGATATGACCCAGCCTGACGCGGAGCTTGAGCCGAAGCTGTCAGCGGTCTATGAGAGTCTTGACATGGCAGTGGAATACTTTGAAAGGAGCTCTGTACAATGAGCGTTTCGGAAATATTTGAGATACCAAAGTACTATTATTTTGAGAGCGGCAACGACTTTTCGGGCAGCAAGGAGGATTTCTCCTATAAGATATCCAACGGTGAGAAACTGAAATGCATGACATGGCACGGCAGACTGTGTTCCATGAAGGCAGAGATAGAGCATGAGGCTGAGTTCGACAATACTCCAGAGGGCTTTGCTAATATGATAAAATGGCTGGAGGAGCGGTATAAATCGTAATTTAGCAAAGCAAAAAATACGTTTTTAGTGAGTAGAAAGTTGAGAGTATTTGTTAGTGCCTTTTTTATTCGTAATGTGTAATTAGGAAGTGCCAATATATTCTCAATACACTACCATCTTCTCTCTCTAAATAGACGTTGACAAAAACGGACAGTGGGGATATAATTATATTGAGTAAATGTAAATGCTCATTGAATAAT
>NZ_JAGCFH010000306.1 GCF_017650195.1 Ruminococcus sp.
AGGACCAATCGGGAGAGGCTTAACCTCAGGGAAGAGAAGTGCCATTGTACCATAGGAAACAACAGCATCACCAGCGTGCCAGAATCTGTGATACTGGAACTGATAGTCAGCAACGTCAACCTTACCGTCTCCGTTGTTGTCTTTGCCTTCGCCCTTCCAGTACTTCTGGCATTCCTGCCACATAGGATCCTTCTCGTAGCTCTTACGGATAGATGAGAATGTAGCGCCGGGCTCAAGCTTGGATCCATCAGGCATTTCGCCGCTGTAGTAATCCGGAATATAAACTTCCTGCTCAAATACTCTCTTCAGGCTGGGATTGCAGTCTGTGAATGTAAGACCGATCTCGTCACGTGCCTCATTGTACTGATATGAGAGAAGTCTGTTTGCAAGGTAGAGTGCCTTTTCAGCAACTGAAGTACCTTCTGTTTCCGAGAATGAAGCTTCAACGCCCTTAGCCTTTGCATAGTAGATAAGTGTATTACAGAGTGAGGATACGCATCCAACGTCTCCCTGTCCGTAACCACCGATTGTGCAGTGGAGGTTCTTATTAGCAGACTCGCTGTATGTACCGGTCCATGTGTCAGGTGTGCAGCTGTAATCTGTATCGCTTGAACCCCAGTCAAGGGTTGAAGGAATAACATAAGAATGCTCAACGCCGTACTCGTCCTCATAGTTGAACTTGGTGTTCTCCTCGAACCAGCCGATCCATCTCTCAAGGAGCTTATCGAGAGCTGTCTCAAGATCGAGTCCGCCGTACTTCTGACCGGACTTGTCGCCGTTAGTTACTACATAGTAGTAGAGCTCAGCAAGACGCTGTGTTGACCATACCTGGTTACCGATCCAGTGGTTTGAACCAGGATCTGCGTATACAGGATGAGGAACATAAGCCATATCATAGAATGTAGCGTGGCCTGAAGGATACTCCTCATAACGTCCTCTCCAGCTGTTTGTACAGCCGCCTGCGAAAGGACCTTCCTGAGACTGGAGCCACTGATACATTTCGATCTGTCTCTTGAGAGACTCCTTATAGTCTGTATCAGCATCCTTGCCCTTCATTCCTGAATTGATATCGCTATCATAGAGGAGAGCGTAAGCAGCAAGAGGATTCTGATAGAACTGATGTGAGTGCGAGCAGCCGATCTGCCAAGCCCAGCCGTAATCGCCGTAGCTTGCGCTGAGAGCTCCGCCCCAAGCAGTGTACCATGACATGAGGTAGTGCTTGGAATCCATACCAGCTGATGAAGAAGTGAGCTTTGTATCCTTAGCGATAGCCTTATAATACTTATCAAACATATCGTTACGGCACTGGTCACCCATCTTACCAGCGAGAGCAGAAACGCTTGAGTCGCCTGCGTTGTACATATTTGCAAAGTGTACAGCCTGGATACAACGATCCTCAGCGTCAGGAGCGTTTGTGAAGGAGTACTGTGAAGGAACCTTGTCCTTACCATTGAAGATAGCCTTGATACCGTTACCGTTATCCTTATCGCTGCTCTCCATACCCCACTTAAGCTCTTCAAGACAAGGAGCCGGAACTGTCTCGAAACAAGACTCCTGCTCACCTCTCTGGAAGGTGTTGATGAATGTGAACTTACCTTCGCCCTTTGTGCCCTTGCTGAAGCCGTACCAGTCGTCAACGTCAGCGAGCCAGTTCATAAGGTAATATCCATTATCGCTGCTGTATGCAGCCTTGAATGTGTCATAGATTGGGTTAATAGCGTCAACGCCGGGCTGCTTTGACGGATAATCCTCAGGCTTGTCGCACTCTTCTGCGGTATCAGCCTTGAGTCCGTTGCTCTGTGACCAGATTGAGCTGTACTTGATCTCTGTATCTCTGCCTGAAGCCTTTGACCAACCAGGGATCATAGCCTCCATTGTGTTCCAAGCCTTTGCAAGGTCACCCTTGGAGCCTGAGATAGTGTTGTTAGCAGCGAGAACATCGTGCATAGCTGCCATCCAAACGATGTAAGACATAGCCTCAGAAGTTGTCTCGTGACCATAGTCAGGAGCCTCTACGATGAATGTCTCTACTGAATGGTAAGGAATACCAAAACCTGAACCGTTTGTCTGCTTGCTGAGGTAGCCGTTTGTCTGACCGTTGGTCACAACGTCCTCATAAAGTGAAGCGAACATATCTGCGTAAGTTGATTCCTTAGCATAAGACGACTGTGTTGCAGCAGAAGCCATCGAAGGAATAACAGCGGATGCAGACATTGCTGCAGCGAGAACGCTGGCTGCGAGAGCCTTATTCTTTTTGCTTATCATTTGTTTTTACCCCTCTCGTAATAATATAGGTTTAAAAATGGATAACTGCTCCCAAAAGGCTTAATTTCGGGAGCGCATACGAAAATACTTCGTACACTGTGTGCATTTTCACGCAGACTGCACACAATTCTCAAACTATTTTCAAAATCATTATAGCCCACCTTTTAATTTGTGTCAACAGTTTATATTGTTTTCACATTTGGTCCAACTCATTTTTGGTGCAATGCACACAATAGCAAATCCTTTTTTGTGCATTTTAGCTACTGAACATTTATCTGTAAATCCTCATGTATTAACGATATATGAACATGTTTCGTTTCAAAACAAAAAGCTCCAACATTCATCTCTTCCTC
The DNA here is from genome assembly GCF_017650195.1 of Ruminococcus sp. Taxonomy (GTDB): domain Bacteria; phylum Bacillota; class Clostridia; order Oscillospirales; family Ruminococcaceae; genus Ruminococcus. The sequence goes on from NZ_JAGCFH010000306.1 coordinate 2,619, forward strand.
AATTTTTCCACACAAAATCCTCACACAATAGCTATAATATTTACCTGTCACTGTACTTTTACGAGGATAGAATTATTTCACGCCGCAAGGTTGAATTAACTTTTTGTTCACAGCTTATTCATCTTGTGTTAATATTATTCTGCGATAATAAAACAGTATGCTATACTGAGGTAACTGCACCTGCTTTTACCTGAAATAAACGATCCAAGATCGGAAAGGAGCGCCTCATGATCACTATTGATAATCTTACAAAGTATTACGGCAGCAACCGTGCCGTGAACCATATCAGCTTTACAATAAACGATAATGAGATACTCGGTTTTCTCGGTCCCAACGGAGCGGGAAAATCAACGACAATGAATATGATCGCAGGTTATCTGCCAATGTCCGACGGTACTGTTAATATCTGCGGTTCTGACATAACACAGGAGCCTGTGAAGGCAAAGAGTAATATCGGATATCTCCCTGAGATCCCACCTGTATATCCCGATATGAAGGTAAAAGAGTACCTTTCCTTCTGCGCGGGTCTCAAAAAGGTACCGAGGAGCAAGCGCGGTGATGAGATCGAACGTGTTATGAAGCTCCTGAAAATAAAGGATGTAGAGGGAAAGCTGATACGCAATCTCTCAAAAGGTTTCAAACAGCGTGTGGGCTTTGCGCAGGCACTGCTGGGTGACCCCAAGTTCCTTATCCTTGACGAGCCCACCGTCGGTCTCGACCCCAATCAGGTAGCTGAGGTAAGAGCTCTTATAAAGAGCCTCAAACAGGGACACTCAGTAATCTTCAGCTCTCACATACTCAGCGAGGTAAGCGCAGTATGCGACCGTGTAGTAATAATCAACAAGGGCGATATAAGAGCTATGGACACCATAGAGAACCTTGAAAAGTCCTTTGCCTCCTCCCTTGTACTCCATATCAAAGTCAAGGGCGACAGAGCGAAGACTGCTTCAGTCATAGAGCTCACAAAGGGTGTAAAGTCCATACTTGCAGCAGATGACGAGGGCAATGATATCTGCTCCTTCACCGTTGAACTTGAAGGTGAAGCCGACAGCATAATGAATTCAATTATGTCCGAATGTATCAGAAACGGCATTGGCATACTTGAGATATACACCGACAAGCCAAATCTTGAAAACGTATTCATCGAGCTCATAAACCGTCCCGCAAAGAAGTCCGGACTCCAGGAGCTCCTTGACGAAATGCCGGAAGAAGCTAGTGAAGACGCTACCGGAAACGATGAAAGCAGCGAAGAAAAGGAGGATGAATAAATATGTTTCCTATATATAAAAAGGAGCTACAGTCATTCTTCTACACTCCATTTGCTTACGCTGTCGCAGCTCTCTTTATGCTGATGTTCTCGCTGCCTATGGCAAGCGCTATCGCACATTTAGACGGCACCAACAGATTTGTATTCTCATTTACCGAGATGTTCTATTCTGTTGTGCTCTATTCCATATTTCTTATCCCAATACTCACCATGAGGACATTTGCTGACGAGCGCAAAAACGGCACCGAAGTGTTGCTCATGACCTCACCTGTAAGCGTTGCAAAAATAGTTATCGCAAAATTCCTTGCAAACGTTACAGTATACTTATTCATGCTCGCCTGCACACTGTTCTTCCCGATAATCACTTCAATAAAGGGCGAAGTCGTAATGAGCCAGCTTATATGCGCATACATCGGCATCTTCTGTTGGGGAACAATGGCTATCGCTCTCGGTATGCTCATATCCTCATTCACGGAGAACTCCATACTCGCCGCTATCATTGGAGAATTTCTAATGTTCGTTCTCCTCTTCGTTGACAACTTTGCCAACTCGGGCTTCATCTCACAGTTCCCGAAGCTCCAGTCGGTACTCTATTCATTCGCTGCACAGCCGAGGTTCGCATACTTCTCGGAGGGCTTAATCCGTCTTTCGGATATAGTTTTCTTCGGCTCAGCAGTAATCTGTCTTCTCGCATGGACATACATCTCTATCGAGAAAAGACGCTGGAACAGGGGGTAAGCTGACATGAAAAAGAAAAAATTCAACCTTTCCGGCACCTTTGCCATAGTGCTCACCCTTCTTATACTTCTGATACTTATACCAATAAATGTTATCGTCAGCTACTTTGACAAGGGTTACGATATGACGCCGGCAAAGAAATACACACTGAATGAAAAGACGCAGAAGCTCCTTGAAGATACCTCAGACCAGCACATAGACATCTATTATCTCTCTCTCCTGAAATACTTCAGGGACGCAGAGGCTTCCGAGTATCTTCCGCTCTACCATACGCTGACACAGCTTGAAGAGCGCGACAATATAACTCTCACCTGCTTCCGTCCCAACCAGGATCCACAGAAGGCAAAAGAGCTTGACCCGGACGGATATCTCGGAACATACGAGGGCGATATCTTCGTAAAATGCAACGGCATCGTCAAGAAGGTCAGCAAGGACAAGATATTCCAGACCGGCTCTGACGGCTCATGGCAGTACGCAGGTGAGGAGTTAATTTCCGCAGCCATATCCGTATGTGCCAGCGGCTCGCTGCCGACCATATACTTCCTTACAGGTCACGGTGAAAAGTCCATAAACGACAGCAGCGATACCAATTATTCCGTATATGCTTCCGTACTTAAGACCAACAACTACGACGTGCAGGAGCTTGATCTTAACGAGACAGGAGCTATCCCTGGAAACGCAAATATAATCTATCTTGCAGGTCCTACAGAAGATATCACTGACAAGGAAAAGGAGCTGCTGCTGGCTTATGCCGACAACGGCGGTGCAATGTCCTTCCTTATAGACCCCTGTGATAAAAAAGGACGTTTTGAAAATATCGAAGCTGTTATGGAACAGTTCGGACTTATCCTCGATTACAATATCGTTACCGAGACAACTCCTGCAAATATGCTGGAGGATCCCGATTCCAAGCAGAGTGAGAACTTCTTCCGCGTTGAATATCCTGCTGGTGCAAAAGCCGGAGCAGAGCTCACCGAGGATCTCACCACCGATCTCAACCAGCAGGTTGATGCAGGCAAGTTCATTGCCGGCATAGCCTATCCGAGAAGTATGGCAGAGATCCCCGAAGACTCATTCCCTGCAGCATCATATTTTGAACGTTCTTCTATCATACGCAGTATCGCAAATCCAGACGGCGAATACACAACCGTCAGCAAATCAATGGGCGGCGATGAAAACACAGCTGCAGAAGCAGACGAGCGTCTCAGCGGTATCCCCCTTGATTTCGGTTACTACTCCTACAACAAGAAGACCGGAGCCAAGCTCATTGTCATAGGCACCACCTCTGTTATCGATCCGACGATGAACACCATTTCACTCAGTGGTTCAAGAACTCTTACAGTTTTCACAAATACATGGCTCTATGACAGTGAGATACAGTTTGGTATCGGCAACAAGATAAACAAGTACGACAGCATGTTATTCAAGGACTCAAAGGACGCAACAGGCGTTATCGCCCTGCTCTATATCGCCCCTGCACTTATCGCAGTCGTCGGCGTAATCGTATGGCTGAAAAGGAGATATTCCTGATGAATAAAAAGATATTAGCGCTTATAGTGCTTCTGGTAATGGCAGGAGCCTCCGTTGGCACGATGCTGTTTTTCAAGGACAGGGTAAATAAGGACAAGCAGAAGGAACAGGAGCAGCTTGATGACAACGTTCTGTTCAGCTTTGACCCGTACAGTCCAACACAGCTCGTTTTCTCAAAGGGAGACGAATCCTATACCTGCAAGCTCGACGGCGAAAAGTGGGTGCTGGATTCAGGCGAATTTGCCGTTGACCAGACTTACTGCCAGCTTGTATGCACCTACTGCTCAAACCTTACAGCCAACGACAGCTATGGCGAGATAACAGATGACAAGCTGAAAATGTACGGACTCGACGCTCCTGATAAGATTGAGATAACCGAGCCCAAGGGCACTCATACTATTTACATAGGAAACGAGAGTCCCACCAGTGAATTCTACTACGTTACCGTAGACGGCAAGAAAAACGTATACGCAGTTGACGCCCAGCACGGAAGTGTGCTGAAGCTTGACAGACTCCTCATAAAAAACAAGGAGCTCCTGCCCTATACGCTCTACGACCTGAAACAGGTAACCACCTATAGGGACGGCAAGGTACTTTGTGAACTCACCTACAACGAGACTGAGGATACATGGTCTCTCCCATCCGAATATTCTGACCTTACTCTCGACCAGACAAAGGTCACCTCAGAATTCAATAATATCGTCCGTATCGAAGCAGAAGAAATGATGGACGAAAAGCTGACCGACCTTTCAAAGTACGGTTTTGACAAACCTTATGGCGAAGCTGTGGTAAAAGGTCTCGACGGCAAGGAGCACCGCCTCCTTGTAAGCGCAAACGACGACGATCCTACTTACTGCTTTGTGCTTGTTGACGGCGAACAGGTGGAGCTTTATTATAAGTCAGACCTAGGCTTCACACAGATGCTCCCTTATGATTATATCCTCCAGTCCGAGACTGTAAAGGGCTACTACGATATAAGCGGATTCACCTTTAAATTTCAAGGCAGCGAGGACAAGTGCAGTCTCGACACGGAAGAGATGATGTGTACCTACAACGGAAAAGACATTGATTTCAATTCATCCGAAATATACCTTGCCTTCAACAACTTCTACAATTCCTTCTCCATACTCAAATACTCTGGTACAGACACTGATGCCAAGCCCAACCTCAAGGATCCGGCGCTGTCAGCCGAGTTTGAGCTCAAGGAAGGCGGAAGCGTAAAGATAGACCTTGTAAAGGGTGACGGAACAGATTACTATGTTTTCCGCGACGGAAAGTATATAGGAGCTTATGTGGACGAGTCAATGCTTACAGGCAGGAACTCAGTCAGCGACTTCTATCTTAAATTCAAAAAACTGACAGGACTTGAATGATTCAAAAGCAGCACGTACCGCTATTATGCATACGTGCTGCTTTTCCTTTATCTGTAAAACCTTCCCTTGCCGCTACCGGCAATAGCTTCGTACTTCCGTTTTGTGGCAAGACCGCCGCGGATATGGCGTTCCTGCTTGTTAATTTCAAGTATATCCTTCACACGCGCATAAAGATCGGGATCCTCCAGCTGAAGCCGCTCGCTGACATCTTTATGGACAGTGCTCTTGGAAATGCCGAAATGTACTGCGGCAGCCCTGACAGTAGCCTTGTTCTCGGTTATGTACTTTCCGAGCCTTACCGCTCTCCCCTCTGACCGGGTCTTCAAACAAATCACCTCTTTTCATGGCATTTACTAATGTATATGTCACAAAAGAGTGATAGATGTTACCATAAATCATAATTTGCCGCTGATCAAGCAACGTCGCAAACCGCGTTGGCGCATGTAAACTCTCTCACATAAGAATATGCTGTTTACTACACATATCTTACAGCTCAATAATTACGCAAGAATCTTGAATGGGTTTCAAATGGACTTTGTTTTGACGTAGTACAGAAACAGCCTAATGGGTGTTGTTTTATCTTTAATGCCATAATTTAAACTCCGGCAATCCTAAGAGCCTACATCCCCCGCATTGAAGTTTATGAAAATGAAGTCAAGCATTCGAGAAAATGCACAAATCATATTAATATCCGCCCTTACAATTGACTAATGGCTAACGAAACAAATTCAAATTATGTTCCGTATAATTTGATAATAACCGCAGATACTACTGCAAAGGAGCTGATGATATGAAGATAACACCGGAACTTTACAGCGATATGACGCGGCAGGTCTCACCGAAATCAAACTACAGAGTAAATATCTCCGCCGCGTTTATAGTTGGCGGGGCGATATGCGCAGCCGGACAGATAATACTTTCATTCCTTGAAGCCTACGGACTCGACCACACGGAAGCAGGCACATGGACTTCCATAATTCTTGTGGGCATAAGCGCAGTATGCACTGGCTTTGGCTGGTACCAGAGGCTTGCAAAGCACGCAGGAGCAGGGACCCTTGTACCTATCACCGGCTTTTCCAACGCTATAAGCTCCTGCGCCATAGAAGCAAGATCGGAGGGTCCCATACTCGGTGTAGGAGCTAAAATATTCACCATAGCCGGACCAGTGCTGCTTTACGGTTGCACTTCGGCTACGCTCTACGGACTGGTATACTACTTTTTCAGATGCTGAACGATATTTAAAATGAATAATTCGTAATGCTTAATTAGCAACTAATTGAGTCAGCTTACAACGATAGATTATGAATGGAAACATTTACCCACAAATATTGCGCTGTAAGCAGTATACAAGTAACGTTTTTGAAAAAGTAATCGGGTTTACGATCGAAAACTCGACAAGGGAGTGCAGACTTTGTGCAAAAAAATAAGCAGGGCAAAAGCCCTGCTTGTCTTAGATAAACAGATGAAAATAAATATGTGTAGAACAAAAGAAAGGAGACAACAAAACGAGTGTTAAATAAATCTTAACACTGTAGTTATTATACCTTATTTCAGCTACTTCGTCAAGCAAATCCTTTAACTTTTGTCAAAATGTACAACTTTAAGCAATCTTTGTAATACATTTTTCACAACCTCTATTTTTTAATACTGACAGCTGTACATATTGTAATCAACTATTGCTGTCAGTATAAGCCAAAAGTGGCAATTTATAGACAAATTGCCAAAAATGCGCCTGATAATTTTGTAACAAGACAGCAAAAAAAGTGTTTACAAAGGATTCGATTTGTGGTATAATATTTCACAGTAGTTATATTTGGTTAACGTTATCACCCGCTAACCATTTCTATAACCTAAAAATTTAATATTATTTTTTAGGAGGTCATTCCTATGGCAATCAAAAGAAAAATGAAAACAATGGACGGTAATAACGCCGCTGCATATGTTTCTTACGCCTTCACGGAAGTTGCCGGTATCTACCCGATCACACCTTCCAGCCCGATGGCAGACTATGTTGATCAGTGGTCTGCTCAGGGTGTCAAGAACATTTTCGGCACAACCGTTAAGGTTGAGGAGATGCAGTCTGAGGCCGGCGCAGCAGGTACTGTTCACGGTTCTCTGAACGCTGGTGCTCTGACAACAACCTATACTGCTTCTCAGGGTCTTCTCCTCATGATCCCGAATATGTACAAGATCGCTGGTGAGCTGCTTCCTTGCGTATTCCATGTTTCTGCACGTTGCGTTGCTTCTCACGCACTGAACATTTTCGGTGACCACTCTGACGTTTACGCTTGCCGTCAGACCGGTTTTGCAATGCTCGCTGAGACCAATCCGCAGGAAGTAATGGATCTTGCTGCTGTTGCTCATCTCGCTTCTATCAAGAGCCGCGTTCCTTTCATCAACTTCTTCGACGGTTTCCGTACATCCCACGAGATCCAGAAGATTGAAACATGGGATTACGAGGATCTGAAGGAAATGTGTGATATGGATGCTGTCAAGGCATTCCGCGCTCGTGCTCTTAATCCTGAAAATCCTACAATGCGTGGTTCTCACGAAAACGGAGATATCTTCTTCCAGCACCGTGAGGCTTGCAACTCCTATTACAATGCTGTTCCCGCAATCGTTGAGGAGTACATGGGTAAGGTTAATGCAAAACTCGGCACTGATTATAAACTCTTCAACTACTACGGTGCTCCCGATGCAGAGCGCGTTATCGTTGCAATGGGCTCTATCTGCGACGTTGCTGAGGAAGTTATCGACTACCTCAACAAGAAGGGTGAGAAGGTCGGTATCGTTAAGGTTCGTCTGTTCCGTCCGTTCTCAGCTGAAAAGCTCGTTGAGGCTATCCCTGCAACTGTAAAGACTATTGCTGTCCTCGACAGAACCAAGGAGCCCGGCTCTCTCGGTGAGCCTCTCTACCTCGATGTAGTAGCTGCTCTTAATACTACAGGCAGAAACGGTATCAAGGTTATCGGCGGCCGTTACGGTCTCGGTTCCAAGGATACTCCTCCTGCATCTGTATTTGCTGTTTATGCAGAGCTCGCAAAGGCTGATCCCAAGCCTCAGTTCACACTTGGTATCGTTGACGATGTTACAAATCTCTCACTCGCTGAGGAAGATGCTCCCAACACAGCAGCAGAAGGCACTATCGAGTGTAAGTTCTGGGGTCTCGGCGGCGACGGTACTGTTGGCGCAAACAAGGACTCTATCAAGATCATCGGTGACCATACTGACAAGTACGTTCAGGCATACTTCCAGTATGACTCCAAGAAGACAGGTGGTATCACTATCTCACACCTGCGTTTTGGTGATAAGCCTATCAAGAGCCCTTACTACATAAACAAGGCTGACTTTGTTGCCTGTCATAAC
>NZ_JAGCFH010000307.1 GCF_017650195.1 Ruminococcus sp.
GAAGCTCATTAGGCTGACCGATATAATAACGCTTGATGATATTTCTCATCATTATCAGTTTTCTTGCCATATTACTCTCCCTGATCCTTATCGGGATCTGTATACGGCTCGGCAATATTAATATCATCCCCGTCAGATATTGCATTTGAGGAAACATCAGTCAGGATAATGTCACCATCATTAAGATCAGAAGACATTATCTCTGTAAGATAATTAGTCTCCATACCCTTTTCAATCTTGACTTCCTTAGCCTTGTAGCCACCTTTATCGCCACTCTTCTCAGCTATAAATACAGAATATGTTCCATCATCATTATCCTTAATGGAATCATAAGGCACAGCCAGAACATTTTCCTTTTGATCAAGGATTATCTTAGCCTTAGCAGTCATACCGATGAGTAGTTTATCAGCACCATTGTCAATAATTATCTCAGCAGAGTATCCGCCACCTTCCTTCTCACCAGTATACATATTGGTCATCTGACCACTCATAATATTTACTACGCGAGATACCTTGCCAGAAAACTCCTCTTCACCAGTAGCGGTAGTAGTAATGATAGCCTTCTGACCTTCTTTAACTTTGAGGATGTCAGCCTCATTTATCGAAACATTGATTCTGAGGGAAGTTGTATCTTCAATAGTCATAAGAGCTTCTGTAGTTGGGAAGCTTCCCTCTGCGATGCTTATAGATGTTATGATGCCATCTTTTGTAGCCTTAACTGTACACTTGTCAATACTCTCCTTTAGCTTATCCAGCTGATCCTGAACAGTAGTGTCCTTGTTATACTTCTCATCATCGATAGCCTCCTGAGCAGCCTGTATAGCAGCATCGGCAGTCTTTGATGTGTCATTGTATGCGTCACGAGCAGCCTGAACAGCCTCGTCGTACTGGCTGAGAGAATCGCCGAATGCTTCATACTGCTCCTGTACAGCCAAATACTGTTTATAAATAGGATCTTCCTCGTTCTGGTATGCATCATATAACTCGTCTCTTTCCTGACGAAGCTTATCATACTTTGCATATGCCGAATCCCTTGCGGATACAGCACTGTCTATAGCGCGCTGTGCCTTACGAAGGAGATCGGTTTTCTGATTCTTAGCATCCTGAAGTGCACGCTGATTTTTCTCGTGGAAACTGTCAAGCCTCTCCTGTGAAGTTTCTGCACTATCCTTTAATTTATCATACTGTTCCTGATAATCCGAACTATCAAATTCACAAAGTACGTCTCCGACTTTTACTGAACTTCCAACTCCTACATTGAGCTTCTTAACCTTAGCTGTAAGGTCACTTGTAACCTTTACTATGTTTGAACCCTCTACTGCACCTGAAACACTGATGTAATTCTCAACATTAGTGTGCTCAACAGTGTATGTTGAGATTGGTACATTTAACATGCTATTAATGCCACACGACGAGGCGCCGCATAACAACGCCGCAGATATAGATAAAGCTGCAGCAGTTCTAAGAATGATACTTTTGTTCATATGAACAATTCTCCTTTCGTCCTAATATTGACAATTATATCACACACATTTGAGTTTGTCAATATTTTCACGTAATATTACATAATTGTAATTTTGAGTAATATAGCAGAAAAAATGGCTAATAGCCATTAACTGTATCAGCTGTATTAGTACAGATACATTCTATCATATTGTTTTGTTTTTGTCAAGCAAAAAAGCCCTGACCGCAAAAAATGATCAGAGCTTTTATTATGTCAAGTCTATTATTCAGCTATTCTTCTTGCCTCAATGTAAAAACGCTTATCATCTGCATGTCCCATAGAGAAAGTCTTTCTCGGAAGAGCACCATCTTTTATAACTGTTGGGAAAAGCTCAGATTTGTCCATATCAGGAAGTATGAAGGCAATTCCATTATGCTTTTCAGCAAGAGCTTTAACGTTATCTATCCCATGAATATAATCAATTTTCCCGCCATTCATCTTAATATAACCATCGAGATAATTCTGAAGCGAACCAACTGAAAGATTAGATGTTGTATTATGGATATAAAGTTTCCTCTCTTTTCCACGACACACAATATTAACCCACTGAGCAGAAGGATCCTCAGAAAGCCCGAGTGATTCAGTTATACCCGCAATAAGCTTATCGCAGTCAACATCATACACCAGACGATAAATGGCTTCGAATTTTAGAGCCTCACTATGGAGATTTACAATTTCTGCAAGTGCAAATCTTGCCGGATGATTTGAAAAATCTTTACCTGGATTTGACTTCTTCAGCTGTTCATAGTACTCCTTGGCTGTAGCAAGGGAATGATTTCCGTCGCCCATAGCATAAAGCAGCACAGACTGATTTTCAAGGCCGTATTTATTATTAAATGTCTCCTGATCGGAAAGTGAAGCCAAAGCAGCATCAATCTTTTCCTGTGTTGCTTCATCTAGAAGATATCCACAGATACTTCCACCATTCTGCATAAGCTTTGTATCATAAAGCTTAGTCATAGAATCCTTGTCTATTGTACTCATTACAGTTTCATCAGGATCATCAATTAAAATCATTATATGAGGAAGTTCAAGCGAAGCACCATTTCTAACTTTTATACGCGGTGGAATACGCTCAATAACAGTAGCTTCTGTTGCACGTACTTCAGAAGTGCTACCCTTAGAAAAATCATACTTTTCAAGATCTATAGCTCCTACTATTCCCTTACGAACTATTCCATTGCTCTGAATGCGCTCAACGTAAACCATAGCATTTTTATACTCATTAAAAATTCCATCTGAAATATATTTATCCATAGCTGTATGTATGTTTCCAATACGCTCAGTAACATTACTTTCCTCAAGAAATAGCTCAGGAAGAATAAGACTAAGTGTTGACGGTGAATCACCAACTTTTTTTGTAACCTCGTCCCAGTATTCAGGCTCACTAGTATACTGGTCACAAGCTATTACAGCCCATTTACTCATATCAACTGAATTGTTAGGAATAAGTATATCCGCGTTGTGAAATGCTGTTGAGTTCATTTTTAATACTCCTTTATATTAGATATAAATTTTTTCAGTTCTTGAAACAGTCGCGTTACTGGAAGTCCAACGACATTAAAGAAATCTCCGTCAATATTAAAAATCAAATCGGATCCTTTTCCCTGGATTCCATAACCTCCAGCTTTATCATAAGGCTCATCGGTATCAGCATAGTTTTCAATCTCTTTATCTGTAAGCTCTCTAAAAATAACATCAGTGATTTCAGAAAAAGAAGAAATCTTATCTTTATACATTAGAGAACAACCTGTAACAACCTGATGTATATGTTTTCTTGAAAGAAGGCCGATACATTCAATGCACTGTTCTCTGTTCTTAGGCTTACCAAGAATAATACCATCACATATAACTGTCGTATCACAGCCGATAATCAAGTCCTCTGGATACTTATCAAAAGCTGTCTTTGCTTTTAAATTAGCAAGATATTCAGAAGCATGCATAGGATCTATATCTGGTGGAAGACTTTCATCACAATCAAGCGAAACAGCTTTGAAATCAGATGTAATATACCTCATTAACTCACGTCTTCGTGGTGAAGCTGAAGCAAGTATAATATTCATCGTATTCTCCTTTGCAGTCAATAGATTAATTCTATCATATTTGCATCTTATTGTCAATCATAAGTCGTTTTGGGATTTAAATGATTTCATATTGGGATTGACTTTTTTTAACAAATCAGATATAATAACAAATATCTTATTTATCTCTGGAGGATACTAATAATATGAAATATGGCCTTGTAATGGAAGGCGGTGCAATGCGCGGCCTATTTACAGCAGGAGTAACAGATGTACTTATGGAAAACGGAATATTGTTTAATAGTTCTGTAGGCGTTTCAGCAGGTGCATGCTTTGGATGCAACTACAAATCAGGTCAGCACGGACGTGCAATCCGTTACAATCTTAGATTTCGAAATGAGAAAAAGTATTGCAGCTGGAGCTCGCTAATCAAAACAGGAGACATGTTTGGCGCCGAGTTCTGTTATCACACCATTCCAGAAAAGCTCGATATTTTTGACAATGAATCATACAATTCCAATCCGATGACTTTTTTTGTAGTTGCTACTGATATAAATACTGGCAAAGCAGTTTATCACAACTGCCATACAGCAACCGGAGAAGATCTTGATTGGATAAGAGCATCCGCATCAATGCCACTTGTATCACGTATTGTAAAAATTAACGATCGCGAATTTCTTGACGGCGGAATCACTGACTCCATCCCACTGAGATTTATGGAAAGCATCGGTATGGATAAAAATGTTGTAATTCTTACACAGCCGCGTGGATATGTTAAAACTCAGAGCAGAACAATTAATTTGATGAAGATATGGTACAATAGAAA
>NZ_JAGCFH010000308.1 GCF_017650195.1 Ruminococcus sp.
TACGTTGAACGTTCTGTTCATCAACAATTATAGATGAGGACAAGTTTCGTTACCCGATATTATTATGAAATAAAAATGCATAACCCACTCTTTTTTTCAGATTTAAAGGTGTAGTGACAAAATTTCAAAGAGATGGTTAGCACCACCTCTTTTTTTACCTTTAAAAGTAGAGGGAAAAATCGCAGGATAAAAATCGCAAAAAAGTCTCACATATTTTTAAGCACAGATTTGTACAAAAGAGAGAAATTTCTGAAAAAGTGCCCTTTTTTCAAAAATTAAAGTTGTCCACTTCTTGATTTTTTACCTTTAAATAGTGAGGGATAAAAATTCATCATGGAAAAATTATTTGAAAAGATGCATAAGGCGTTCTATTTTTATTAATATAGAATTACTCCCATGTGCATTAGCGGCCATTGTGGCGTATTCTGGGCAGTGTGGCGGCGTTTTAAGCGTAAGAAAAGAGCCTGCCCGAAAGCAAGCTCCTTTTTTGTTTACCAATATTCCCGGCGTTCTTCTGTGTATTCAGAATATACCTTGTTGCAATTGGTACAGTAGGTTTTTACTGTACGTTGATACACTTTATAAGTTCTAGGTAGCATTCTACCAACTAGAGGACTATAATACCATGATATACCGTCACCAACGTATTCCCAGTCGGTATATTCGGTCTTCATGTAATAACTCCCACCATGACAGTTATTACATGAAGCTGCATGAGCTGTAATAGAAGTGTCAAACTGAGGTGCAATAGTCTTTGTTACGGCTGTACCTGTTCCGAGGAGCGTGAAAGCCATAGCAACTGCTGTGATTTTTATGAGTGCATTTTTCATTTCTTATCAAATCCTTTACAGTAAATTTAAGGATAATATAGCCTTATGTGCATATAATAATATATTTTAGCATTTATGTCAAGTGAGCGGCAGATATGGACAGGGATTCAATTCCTCTCGCCAAAAGAAAAAAGGCATGAACCGAAGTCCACGCCATAAAAATTATGTTTTTAAGCACAGATTTGTACAAAAGGGAGAAATATTTTAAAATACATCATTTTTTTAAAATTTAATTCGTCCATCTTGCTGTATTTTCGGCTTTAAAAGTAGAGAGTGTTCTGTTGTTACGGCATTGATATCTGTATCCGAACACTTACGCACAATAAACACTTTAAGCACGATAGCACTTGATTAGATATACATAAAAGCGCTTTTAAATCTATTTTGAAAGGATGATGATGATGAATTGGGCAACGAGATCCAGTGGGTAAAGCCTACACCATTAAAAGGGAACAGAGCAAATATGATAGAGTTCCCGACAACAGCTCTGCCGCCTGTATTGAGAGATATGGCATGCGCCGTTGCTGAGACTACCTCAACAGATGTATCAATGGCTGCTACGGCTATACTTTCCATGATTAGTTACTGCTTTTCAGGACAGTACCGTATCGCAGGAAAGAAGGATCATAATGAACCGCTTGTGATTGACAGTCTTATCGTTGCAGAAGCGAGCTTCAAGAAGTCGCCTGTAATGAAACTCATATCACAGCCATATCAGGAATTTGTAAGGGAGTACAATGAGAAAAATAAGGAGATGATACTGGAGAATAAAGCAAAGAAAAAGGTTCTCACAAACAAACTGTCAGCTCTGGAGAAGAATCCAGATGCCGATACAAAGGAGATGTCGAGGCTTTCAATGGAACTGAGTAATATTACCAATGCAGATTTCCGCCGTATAATAGTCGATGATATTACGCCAGAATCGCTCGTCAGACAGCTGTCTGTAAACGGAACGCTTATGATGATGTCTGATGAGGCTGGCTCTCTCGGAAACTTCAACGGCAGATACAACACCGGCAGTGCACCAAACCTTGATTTGCTTCTTAAATCGTGGAATGGAGAAACCTTCATTAGCGACCGTATTACCCGTGAGAGTATTATTCTCTACAAGCCCTATGTTTCAATATGCCTTGCCTGTCAGCCATATGTCTGGGATAACATGATAGGAAATATGGCATTCAGGGGAAGCGGTTTTCTCGCTCGTCTTGTTTACTGCTTTCCTAAAGACCTGAGAGGTATGCGGAAATATGATACCGAACCTATCCCCGATGAACTGGCTGAAAAGTATAAACGCCTGATATATGCTTTGCTGAGTTATAAGTTCAGGCGCTTTGAGCTCGGGCAGACGGATGAAAGCTTTATTTTTCTTGATGAAAAGGCAAAGGAAGAATATGTATTCCTGCATGATAAGTTTGTAGAACAGCAGCTTCTCACAGATATGGCATTCTGTGCGGACTGGGGAGGCAAGTTTCACGGACTGGTGTTAAGGATATGCGGTATCCTTCACTGTATAAAAGCTGTGCTGAACGGTGAGAAGCCGGATGAAGTCAAAGTATCCCATGATACCATGTGCAATGCTATCGAGATAGGTCATTATTTCCGATTACAGGCAATATATGCTTATGGACTTGGTGATGCCGATAATCAGACTATACAGGCAGAGCGTATCCTAGCAAAGGTCAGATCTAAGAATATTTCCGAGATCAGACAGAACGATCTTTACAGGATATGTCGTTGCAGGCTCTTTAAAAATGCACAGGAGTTTTCTGAAGTGATAGCAGTACTTGAAGAATACGGCTATCTGAAAAGCGAGATCGCTCCTGCGCAGAACGGCTGTAACAGAAGCGGCATTACTCTCCGCTTCAATCCAAACATTTACGCACGATAAACACTTTAAGCACAATAGACCTATAGTGTCTATAGTGTCTAAAATGCTTAAAGTTCACACTGATAAAATCACA
>NZ_JAGCFH010000309.1 GCF_017650195.1 Ruminococcus sp.
GAGCGGACGTTCCCTTCTTCCTTTCTGGAGGTACAGCCTACGTTGAGGGTATAGGCGAGCGGATAACTCCTATAGCCGATTATTCGGGAAAGATACTGGTCATAGCCAAGGGCAGGGAGGGAGTATCCACTGCTAAGGCTTATAGCAGGATCGACGCACTTGCTTCTCCCCGGCACCCAGAGACGCAGAAGCTTGCAGAAGCTGTGATAAGTTCTCCGAAGACGGCTTATCAATACTTCGGTAACCTTTTCGAGCAGGCTGTGGAGCTCCCAGAGGTGGAAGACATAAAGAACATCATGCTTGACGGCGGTTCGTTCAGAGCCGTTATGACAGGAAGTGGATCGGCTGTATTTGGTGTATTTGGCTCTGCGGGGCAGGCTGAGACATGTGCGAAGCAGCTCAGGAGCAGAGGGTATTTCGCCTGCGTATGTGAGACCGTCCCAAGGAGCTTCATTATTGTCGACGAACAGTAAAATGCAGAAAAATCCCTTTATCCCTAGAGAAAGACAAGACCTCGTGGCAGAGCGGCTCTGATTAATATTTTTGGCATTTTGATGAAAATTAACAAAATCTATTGACAAGTCTGCTCATTTAAGTTATAATTATGATACAAAATCGAAATATATTCGGTTTGATTATACTTTTGCTGAAAGGTGTTGAATAGTAATTATGGGAAAATTTATCATCAAGGCTATAAAGACCGGATATACATTCAGTCTTAAGGCAGGTAACGGAGAGATCATCGCTATGGGCGGAGAGGTCTACAATACACTGGCAAGTGCAAAGAATGGTATTGCAAGCGTTGCTAAGAACGCTCCTGTTGCTAATCTTGAGGATCAGACAATCGAAGGCTTCCAGTCACAGAGCAATCCGAAGTTTGAAATCTTCAAGGACAAGTCAGGCGAATTCAGATTCCGCCTTAAGGCAAAAAACGGTGAGATCATCGCCGCCAGCGAGGGTTATGTCAAGAAGGACAGCTGCAAGAAGGGCATTGCCAGCGTAAGAAAGAATGCTGTTGATGCTCCTGTTATTGAGCCCGAGCCTGAGAAAAAGTAAGCCTTTGACAGAAAAATGCTGCATGCTCATGTAGCGCATATAAAGTATTTTAAGCCGCGGTGTTTTTGTTCTTGTGAGCAGGGATACTGCGGTTTTTTGGTAAAATCAGGGGGATGTTGATATGAACGGAAAAATAAAGACAGTGCATCGTATACTGCTGACCGTGAGCATACTTATACTCGGTGCAAGTTTGGTGTTTTACCTTATAAAGTGGGAAGACTTTCCGGAGGAGATAGGTGTTCATTTTGGCTCTGATGGTAGCTTCGATGTGGTAGCATCAAAGTTTTTCGGCTTTTATCCTCATCTGATAGGCAGTATCGTTATTGCAGGCATTGCGTTTTCATGCCGTCTTATCGGCAAAAGGAAGACAGGTCTGAGGATAAGTGAAAAGGGTGAGGAGCATTTCAGGATAGAGCTTTGCCTGACTCTTGACTGCATAGCTTTATTGGTGAGCCTGTTTTTTGCATTGTGGTCATTAAGTGTATCACTGCAACAGTCTCTTGATACTGATAAGGTGTTGCTTATTCTGGGGCTTATAGCAGTTGCGTCAGTTGCAGGAGTTATGGCGGAGATAGTCACATATATAAGGCACAGAGAAAAAGCGAGGAAAGCCGCTCCCTCTGGAATTTTCCACAGGCTGTGCCGCTTGATACCGTGGCTGCTTACCGCAGGAGCGGCGGCGGCGCTGGCGGAGTGTTGGGAGCGCTATCCCTCTGATGATGCGCTTTATGATGATCCTGCATACCATGGATTGGTCTATTCGGCTAATTTTGACGTTTATTACGACAGAAAGTTCCTGCTAGCAGCTCTGCTCGCTGTCCTGGGAATGCTAATAGTAGTTGAAATAATATCTGTCAGAGAGGCAAAGGCTGGGAAACAGCCTCTTGTTTCGCTTATCGACAGACTCAAGCTGCTGACGGGAGTATTCTTCTTCTGGTGGTATTTGCTGCTTATGTCAGAGTTCGCTATAGGACCGGTTTCTGTTAGTGTATTTGCACTGCTGTGTATGATTTCTTTTGTGTTATATGCCAGAAGCCGCAGGGCTGACGGATAAAGGCTGGGGACTGTGTTCCTTAGCCTTTTTTTGTTTTTTCACTATTGACAATACCTGTATAATTAGTATATAATATACCTGTAAGGCGTCCTTTCAGTGTGTTAGCAGCGCTGAAAGGGTAAACGCGCCGTTACGATACTGCTCTCTCCCGTGAGTCACCACCGATGGGAGCAAATACTATGAAATTTTCAAAAATGCATGGCATTGGCAACGACTATATCTATGTGAACTGCTTCGAGGAAACAGTCATCGAGCCTGAAAAGGTATCGGTGATACTCAGCGACAGGCACAAAGGCGTAGGCTCGGACGGGCTTGTGCTCATTATGCCTTCGGACAAGGCTGATTTTCGCATGAGGATCTTCAACGCCGACGGCTCCGAGGCTATGATGTGCGGCAACGCTACACGCTGTATAGGCAAATACGTTTATGATATGGGACTTACCGACAAGACCGACATTACACTAGAGACAAACTCAGGCATAAAATATCTCAGACTTTATACGAAGGACGGAAATGTCAATTCTGTCACTGTGGATATGGGAAAGGCTATACTCGTGCCTAAGGATATTCCAGTGAACAGCGATAAGGAGAGCTTTATCCGCCAGCCTGTTGAGGTCTGCGGAAAAACGTGGGAGCTCACCTGCGTTTCTATGGGGAATCCCCACGCAGTCATCTTCACTGAGGGGATAGCTGGGCTCGACCTTGAAAAGATAGGTCCTCACTTCGAGAACCACAGTCTCTTCCCGAACCGTGTCAATACGGAATTTGCAGAGATTATCGACAATCATACCCTTAATATGCGCGTGTGGGAACGTGGTAGCGGCGAGACCTTCGCCTGCGGTACAGGCACCTGCGCAACGGTAGTAGCGGCAGTGCTCAATGGTATATGCCATTATGACGAGGAGGTACTCGTTCATCTAAGGGGCGGAGACCTGCGCATTACTTATAAGTCCGACGGAACTGTCCTTATGACGGGACCTGCCGAGTACGTTTTCGAGGGAACTGTTTCCGATGAGTTCATAAATAAAGCAAAGGAGAATGTTGTATGCCACAGTTAAACGAAAACTTTCTCAAACTTGAGAAAAACTACCTTTTTATAAATATCGCCAAGAAGATAGCAGCCTTTAAGGAGCTTCACCCGGAGGCTGACATCATCAGAATGGGTATCGGAGACGTTACCCTTCCCATCGCTCCTGTGGTCATAGAAGCCATGAAGAATGGTTGTGACGAAATGGGGGTGAAGGAGACCTTCAGAGGCTATGAGGACAGCGGTGCAGGCTATGATTTTCTGCGTGAGGCTGTATCGCGCTATTACAGTAGCTTCGGAGCAGACGTGTCTCCAGAGGAGATAAGGATAAACGACGGTGCCAAGTCGGATTGCGGAAATATTGTAGATATCTTCGGCGACGGCAATACCATACTTGTTACTGACCCTGCATATCCCGTATACGTTGACTCAAACCTCATGAGCGGCAGAAAGATAATCTATGCCGACTCCAACGAGGACAACGGCTTTGCAGCTATGCCAGACTCGTCGGTACATGCCGATATCATCTATCTCTGCTCTCCAAACAACCCCACAGGCTCGGTGTATACAAGAGCACAGCTTGAGGAGTGGGTAGCCTACGCAAAGAAGAACAATGCCGTTATCATCTATGATTCGGCTTATGAAGCATTCATCACCGACAAGGACGTTCCGAGGAGCATATTTTGCATAGAGGGTGCTAAGGAGTGCTGTATTGAAATGTGCTCATTGTCAAAGACAGCTGGTTTTACAGGTATGCGCTGCGGTTATACTGTAATACCCGATGCGCTTAAGGTAACAGCAAGCGACGACACTATAGTTTCCGTTGCACAGATATGGGGCAGACGTCAAGGCAGTAAGTTCAATGGTGTTTCCTATCCGGTACAATGTGCAGCAGCAGCCGTTTTCACCGAAGAGGGACTCAGGCAGGTGCACGAGAATATTGCTTACTATCAGGAGAATGCCCGAATCATATCCGGTACGATGAAAAAGCTGGGTGTTAAGTTTACAGGCGGCGTAAATTCACCGTATATCTGGTTCAAATGCCCGAAGGATATGAAGAGTTGGGACTTCTTCGATCTTATGCTCGAAAAGATAGCCGTAGTTGGTACTCCGGGCGTTGGCTTTGGAAAGAACGGCGAGGGTTGGTTCAGACTGACATCCTTCGGTGACAGACAGCGTACTATTGAGGCTATGAAACGCTTTGAAAAACTTGTTAATGATATGAAATAACATTAAAAGGGCGGACTTCCGCCCTTTTATTTTTGCCTGGATAGAAGGTAGTCCGCTTTTATTCAAAAAAATCTATTGACATATCGCCCAAAATAATATATAATAATAGTGTTGTATTTATTTGCATAATATTACTATGGCAGTATATGCAGCTTTGTTTTACATCATTATCCGCAGTCTGAAAATAAATATAAATAAGCGGGTAAAATATGATTTAGAAACAAATCTTGGGCGGGGATATAAGGTCCGTCTATTTTTTGCCGGCTGAGGAATAAGGCTCAGCTGTTGATCTATATATTTACAAATGAATAAAATAATGCGGCATTTACCGCCTTTAAGTAATAATTAAAAATTATGATACAAACTTTTGATTATTTTTACGAAAAAGGAGGTAATGCACTGTATGTACCCAGGTCTTGCTATCGCTCTTATTCTCATAGCGCTTGCAATAGGCGTAGGCATAGGCTATGCTCTTTTCTTCAAAAAGGGCGTGGAAGCAGGTGTTGAAAAGCGCAAGCACGACGCAGAGGCTATTGTAGGCTCTGCCGAGCAGCAGGCTGAACGTATTGTCGAGGACGCCGAAAAGGATGCCGACAATAAGAAAAAAAGCGCTCTCATCGAGGCTAAGGACGAGATACATAAGCTCCGCACCGAAGCGGATAAAGAGATCAAGGATCGCAGAGCAGAGCTGTCACGTCAGGAAAGACGTATGCAGCAGAAAGAGGAGAATTTAGACAAGAAGACAGATAATCTTGAGAAAAAGGAGGATATGCTCAATCAGAAGATAAAGTCTGCTGACGAAAAGCTTAAGGAAGCCGATTCCATAAAGAAGAGTCAGATGGATATACTTGAGCGTATCTCCGAATTCACAAAGGATCAGGCTAAGGAGTACATCATCTCAAAGCTTGAGGACGACCTCGTACACGAAAAGGCTGTGAAGATAGCAGCCTACGAGCAGCAGATCAAGGACGAATGTCAGGAGAAGGCAAGAAGCTATATCTCTCTTGCTATCGCTAAGGTAGCTGCCGATCAGGTGTCAGAGGCAGCAGTCTCCGTTGTCCCTCTCCCAAATGATGAAATGAAGGGCCGTATAATCGGCCGCGAAGGTCGCAATATCAGAACACTTGAGACACTGACAGGCGTTGATCTCATCATCGACGACACTCCCGAAGCGATAACTATTTCCTGCTTCGACCAAATAAGACGAGAGGTGGCAAGGATAGCCCTTGAAAAGCTCATAGCTGACGGACGTATCCATCCCACACGCATCGAGGAAATGGTCGAGAAGGCTCGACGAGAGGTAGAGTACCGCATCAAGCAGGAGGGTGAACGCGCAGTTATTGAGACCAATGTTCACGGTCTTAACCACGAGCTCATAAAGCTCATCGGACGTCTTAAATTCCGTACAAGTTACAGGCAGAACGTCCTCGATCATTCTATCGAGGTCGCAAAGCTCTGCGGAGTTCTTGCTTCCGAGTTGGGCGTTGACGCGAATATCGCAAGACGCGCGGGACTTCTTCACGATATCGGTAAGGCTCTTACTGCCGAAATCGAAGGCTCTCATGTTCAGATAGGTGTTGACGTTTGTAAAAAATACAACGAAAATCCTGTTATTATCCACGCTGTTGAAGCTCATCACAATGACGTTGAGCCGAAGACAGTTATTGCCTGCATAGTTCAGGCAGCCGACGCTATCTCAGCTGCAAGACCTGCCGCAAGAAGCGAAAACTACGAAAGCTATATCAAGCGCCTTCAGAAACTTGAGGAGATATGTAACTCTTATGAGGGCGTTGAGAAGTGCTTCGCTGTACAGGCAGGCCGCGAAGTCAGGATCATGGTTACACCCGAGGTCATCAACGATGAGAAGATGATCCTTGTGGCAAGGCAGATTGCTCAGCAGATCGAGACTGAAATGGACTATCCCGGACAGATCAAGATCAATATTATACGCGAGAGCAGAGTTACTGACTACGCAAAATAATGCATCTTACTGCGGAACGTTATGTTTGCGCAGTCGTCTTGGCTGTCGGGCTTTATGCTCGACAGCCTTATTTTATATGTTTATAACTGATTCAGCGGTTTTATCAGCTATGGATGTTTGTAATTGCCTGTTATACCACACTTGCGCAGCCTGTCAAGGCTGAATTAGCGCTTGAAAGGAAACTTTGACAGACTGTATGAGTGTAGTGTGAGGCAATTAATCAAATGGCTGTCACCCTTCGCCCTCTAAAAAACAGTATATTATTATTTCACTGTGCAGACCTGGGGAGATTCCCCGTGCCTTCAGAATGAAATGGATATAGATGTTATGTATATAGAGGGGGCTGTAAAATGATTAAAAAAATATGGGGGATTTTTGCTTCGGCTGCGGCTTCATTGCTACTTGTTGCCTTTTCAGCGCCTGTGATCGCAGGAGCTTCATGGAAGCAGACTGGTATTATGGGCGACCTTAACAGCGACGGCATGGTAAATGTCGCCGACCTTGTGGTGCTGTCAAAGCACCTACACGGTACTGAGGTACTTGGCGATACCGCCATCTTTACCCTTACCGAAGGCGCAAGATACACTCTTAGGCTCGACGGGAAGACCGATACCCCTTTGAGAGCCGGAGAAGCCTGGATACAGAAGGCAGATATGGATCAGAATGGTTCGATAGAGGTGTTTGACTTTGTTTATCTGCGTAAGACAGTGATATCGGACATTCCTCTGGGACAGATACTTTGCTGGGAGGAGGAAACGACAACTTCCACTACTTCCATTACAACAACTACTACCACTAATACTACGCAAAAGGAGTTCATCACTCCTCCGCTTAAAAATATGTATGGCAGTATGCCTTCGCAGGGGGACGTCAATATGCTGATATTCTATGTTGACTTCCCAGACTGCAAGTTCAAGTATGAGCCTTCTGTGGAGACGATAGAAAGCATTGCCTTCGGGGAGGAGAATGAAAAGTCCTCAGCATATCCCTTCGAGAGCCTCACCGCTTTCTGTTCGAGAGCTTCAAAGGGGGCACTCAATCTCAGCGGACAGGCTTACAGGTATACCTGTAAGGAAAATGTCGAGCAGTATCACGGAGATGTGTTTAAATCAAAATTTACTACTGAAGTCATAAGGAGCATGGATAAGGATGTAGATTTCAGTAAATATGACTCAGACGGCGATGGCGTTATAGACATCATCCTCTTCTGTGTGCCGGATACTGACGATACTGATGAATGGTGGCCCTGTGCAGGTGAGTACTTAGGTGAAGACATGCTCGCTCCTGACGGTGTCAAGCCTGGACATATCATAACAGGAGACGCTGTAATAGAACAGTTTGATAACTATGACGGCTTTGTATCCACCTTTGCCCATGAAATGGGACACTGCATGGGACTTCCCGATTACTATCTCTATTCTGGTGAGGAGTGTGAGGGTATGCATGGCTCTGCTGGATATGATCTTATGGACGAGGCTTACTCGGATTACTCTGCTGTGTCAAAACTCATGCTTGGCTGGCTGAAAGAGGATCAGGTGCTGATATATGACGAGACCAAGGGCGAACAGAGTTTTATACTCACAAACGGACAGTCTGACGAAGGCAACTGCCTTATCATACCGCGTAAGCACTTTGACGGAAGCTACAAGACAGAGTTTTTTATACTGGAGTATCTTACCCTTGACGCGAATAACAGCAAGATAGCAGAGCGTTTTTTCTGGCGTCCTGTGGGAAGCGGTATAAGCGTAAAGCACGTTGAAGCGTCTGTGTACGGAACTTACTGGGGCTCATTCTTTAAGTATGAGAGTGGAAATGACGAGAATACCAAAAATGATGAGGGGCGCCGTTTTGTAAGACTTGTCAACGACGGAGACAAGGACAATTTCTTCAAGGATGGTTATCTGGTGTCAAACAAGTATCCCGGCTTCGCATGGTATGACGATGACGGCTATGAGACCATAGACCCCGGCGTTGTAGTAATGATAAGAGAGAATGATAATAATACGTTTACCGTTACGGTAACAAAGAAGTGAAACCAAGTATAATGCAGGAAGGAATAAATACCAATGGCAAAAACGATAAAAAAAGACCCTAAAACCATTTTTCATACAACAGAGAAGTCGAATTTTATTTTGAACATGACCGAGGAGCAGTATTCAAGGCTTGCTTCATGGGGACTTGTTATAGGAATGTTCCTGATGCCGCTGTTCACTATTTTCCCAGAGATAAACGATTATAAATTTTCGTATGCCATGACTGCCGGCGGACTTGCCGTGGCAGGCGTAATAAATATGATACTCGCCATTATAGCCATTATGAAGAAGTATGTTCCCAAAGCGGCAATGCTTCCTGTATGTGCTTTCGGAGCTATGACAGCATGGGGAATAATCTCACTTATCAACGGCTATGACTTAGGAGTAGGTTTTTACGGTTTTACTGAAAGATGTGAAGGACTTCTTGCAATCGCTTTCTATGGATGTTTTTTTATAACAGCAATAACCATCAAGCGCAGGAGCGCTGTTAAGCGTGTGATTAATGGTGTAATAGCGGTAGGAGTTCTGAACAGTATCATATCCCTGATACAGATATTTACAGCGAATCTTACTCACTATGATTATGTAGGCTGGAAAAGGGGAGGGGATCATATCTTCCTGAATGCAGCCTCTGGACTTTCAATGTCTCCGCTATTTTTAGCAATGCTGCTGACTCTTTCTCTGACGGCTGCACTTATAGCCTTTGTAAACACTGACAGCAAAAGGGGCAGGCTGATATATCTTGTTGTGGCTGCACTATTTTCGTTCGTAATGATGTTCACATATTCGCTTCTTGGCCTATGCGGAGCAGTCTTTGCTCTTATAGCAGCAGCAGTAGCGGTATTTATGCTAAAAGCTCCCAAACTTCGTCTTATAATCCTGCCGGTTTCGGTTGCATTCGCAGGTCTTGCAGTATGTTTAATAAACACCGGACTTGTAAAAGCTACAGATTCTTACAAGTTGTACGACGGAAGGATAGCATGGTATGCAGACGGATACATGAGAACAGGAGCTTCTGGACCAGTTGATGAGTCTGTTCTTGATATCGATGATACTTCCACATTCTACTGGTATACCATTGACAAGACGATGAATATAATAGGCGACAATAAGCTGGTGGGAACAGGTCCCGAACAGCTTGCCTATCCTCAGCTGAAATCAGCAGCAGGCTATGCTGATGTCATTGATATGATACACGACCCAAAAAATAGGATGGTCTTCGACAAGGTGTATGACGAGTACCTGTATACAGCGGCTACACGGGGAATCCCCTCGCTTATAGCACTTATAATGATACTTGCACCGGTGCTCGTTATAGGTGCAAAAGCAGCGCGAAAGAAGAAGTATGCTGAGATACCTGTGCTGTTTGCGATGACCTTGAGCGGAGTTCTCCTCTTCTTCATCGGATGTAGCAGTATAGCCTATGCTCCGGTATTCTGGGCAGTGGCAGGAGCCTCTTGCGCAGAGTTTGAAAACGATGCTGCACCAGCAGCCGGGAATACCAACAATAAAAATTCCAGAGAAGAAAGCGAAGAGCCTGAGAAGGTAGAGACAAAGACAGCAAATACCATAAAAAAAGGCGGAAGAAAATCAAATAAGAAAAAGTGATAAAAAGCAGCCTGATAGCTTGACTCTCAGGCTGCTTTTTACGCAATATAGGCATATAATGCTAATTAGTAAGTGCTGGCTAACAAAAAAGTATTGATTTTTTACTCAGATATGTTAAAATGAAAATACGAGGAGCGCAGGCTCCCGAATAATACGGAGGTGTATGTATATGGCATATATTATTTCTGACGATTGTGTAAGCTGCGGCGCTTGTGCAGCAGAGTGCCCTGTAGGCGCTATCTCTGAGGGTGACGGCAAGTACGCTATCGACGCAGACGCTTGCGTAGAGTGCGGCGCTTGTGCAGGTGTATGTCCTGTTGGAGCTCCCAGCGCTGAGTGATCAAAAAAAGGACGATAAGCAGTTCCACAGAGGGAACTGCTTATTTTTTGCCTTTTTAGCCGCAGCAGCCTGAACGGACTACAAAGGAGTTGCAGTCTGTACATTCTGGCACAGTGGGGTCCTTCTCGTGGGTTCCTACAGATATGCAGTCGAGAGTGCAGTAGTGCTCCGATACAAGGTTGTGACGGCACTGAGCAACATCACATTTTATGCTTTTATTTTTCTTCTGTTCGTCCATGATAATATCTCCGTTCTGATTATTGGATCCGCATCGGACCGTAAATAGTATTTCCCTGTTTTTTTAGGATATACGTTTTAATTGTGAACAAAATCAAAATTATTTGTTACAGCATGAAAACAAATATTCGTAAATATTGACTTTTAAAAACGATTGTGATATTATTGTCATAAGGAGCGCTGGCTCCGAGTGATATAACATTATGGAGGGAATTACTATGTTTGAAAACGGAAACAACAATGAAATGAATAACGTTCAGTTCGACAATCAGTTTTCCGGCGGCTATGATACCACCGTTACAGGCGTTGACAATGTCACGAAAAGCGGCAGGGGCAAAAAGGCTGCTCTGATAGGGGGTATATCGGCAGCAGTTATCGCAGGCGGATCAGTAACTGCCTACGCAGCATCGGATACTGTAAAGAATCAGGTAAAGCTCCGTCTGAGTAAACCCGAGAATTATTACGCATGGGTAACTGAAAAGAATTCCAAAACCATAGGTGAAACTGTCAGCGAATACTATAAAGAGCGCCTTGAACAGTACCAAAAAGGACAGTCGATAGATGTAACCTTTTCCTATGAGCCTTCTCAGGAGGCAAAGGATATCGCTGCTGAAGAGCTTGACGGCAGAAAAAGCGACGAATTGGAGCAGCTTCTTGATATCGTTAAAAATACCGACAGGTATTCGGCCACTGTCAACGGAAAGACGAAAAAGGGAAACTCCGCTTCTAGTGCTAGCTTTGAAATGGACAGCAAGCACATTTTAGGTATAGATATTGCCTTAGATGCAGATGCTATGGAGTATTTCTTCCGTATACCCGAGCTCAAGGATCAGTGGGTATGCCTAAACGTGAATATGGACGAGCTGGAGGATGAGTACAGTTCATACAGCAGAAGAACTAATATATTTGACACTTACAAGGCTGCTCTTGAGGATCCTGCTTCCTTTATCACTCCTGAGGAACTGGAGGATGCAGTAAACAGATATGCCGGGGTATGGGGCAATTTTGTTGACAGTGTAAAAATAGAGAAGAGCGAGCAGCTGGACGTGTGTGATATACAGGTAAAGTATACCGTAGCTACAGTTTCTCTTACCGAAAAGGATATGGACAAGCTCGGTTTGGAGTTCCTGAAAGAAGCAAGAGAGGACGAGGTCCTCAGAAGGATATTTGTTGACAAGC
The DNA here is from genome assembly GCF_017650195.1 of Ruminococcus sp. Classification (GTDB taxonomy): domain Bacteria; phylum Bacillota; class Clostridia; order Oscillospirales; family Ruminococcaceae; genus Ruminococcus. Next base: position 11,746 of record NZ_JAGCFH010000309.1, read on the forward strand.
TCGGAGAGTTTGACAGCGAAGCCGAGTTCAGGGAAATGATCGACGATGAGATTGAGGATATCGAGGAGGATCTTGAAGAAAATGATTACGACGGCGAGATATTTGCTGTTATAGATACATATATTGACCCTTCCGGCAATATCCGCGGTTTCCGTGTGACAGACGAAGATGATGAAGTGTCTGTTACAGCGATATTCGGCAAGGACGGTGACAATATCAGAGGCGAGTTCGTTATGTCCACCGATGACGAAGATGATGATTTTCGCGTACAGCTTAGTGCTATTGAGGACAAGAAGGTATACAGTGGCGACATCAAGCTTTTCTACACCGACTACGATTATCACTATGACGAGGAAGAAGAGAAATACGTATCAGGCAACATTGCAAAGACCGCAGTTCTCAATTTCAGCGGCGTAGAGCTCAAGGACGAGGACAAGATGTACTTCAACGGCGACTTCTCGCTTGAAGTACCTGACTTTGAAATACCTGTAAATATATCATGTAGCACAGATGGCAAGAGGGAGACTATTTCCTACAATATATATATAGATGATACCGACTATGGTAGATTATTGATTGACTATGCACTTGATTTCGGTGTAAACTTTGATATCCCCGACAAGGGCGGTGCATTTGTTGTCAAGGCGACCGAAATAGATGATGTTGAAATAGAGGATTATATCAACGAAAAGGACCTCAAGGCATTTATAAAGCTTACACTTGAGGACATCGGCTTCAAGGAGGAGTCAGCCCGTGAAGCAGCCGACAGTTTCGTCAATGGCTACAACAGACGCAAGGAACAGCTCAGTGGCTATGACTGGGACGACGAGGATTACGACTGGGACGATGAAGATTTTGACTGGGACGATGAAGATTTTGACTGGGA
>NZ_JAGCFH010000310.1 GCF_017650195.1 Ruminococcus sp.
CTCCGTATCCGCGCAGAATATTAATTGAAACAGCGTATACATAATTGTAGTATTCATCAAATAAAGCTCTCTGACCATTTTCTGATGATTCGTTCATAAGCCTTATTATTTCATTATCAGTCATGGATATGCCCCCCTTCAGTTTCAGCAATTATTGCTTTCATTATACACTTACACAGAAGCCATGTAAAGTGTAACATATTCATTGAAAAAAATAAAAAACTTTTTCAATAAAAAAACCGAATGGTCATTATGCCATCCGGTTCTGTCGATAATATATTTTTTTAGCAGGTCAGTTCTCTGTTATTTGTCAGAGACAGATTCTGATATACAGTCTTCTTTTTTCTCTGTCTTACAACATATATGCAAAAAGCAGTAACTGTTGTGATAAGCTCAGATATAGGGACCGCAAGCCATACCATGCCGATACTATGCAGCAGATATGCAAGGAAAATAGCTGGTATAACAAGGAATGTGCCTCTGAGAAGAGATATAATCTGAGCAATATGCGGTTTTTCATCTGAAGAGAAATAAACAGACATTATTGCGTTAACGCCCATAAACGGCATGAACAGGAAATATATCCTCAGTCCGTTTTCAGCTATACTTCTCATATCACTCTCCCCTGAACTGTTGAATACGTCAACTATCGGTGATGTAAGTGAATAGATCAGAATATATGAGATGATCGCAACTATCACAGAAGTAATAACAGAAAGGCGAAGCAGATACTTGATTGAACTGTCGGCGCTTCTTCCGTGATATCTGCACATCAGCGGCTGAACACCGCTTGAGATACCAACAAATACTGCAGTGACGACTATCGCGATATTAGCGATAACTCCATCAGCCGCTATTCCTGTATTGCCCATAAGGTGATATATTACAAAGTTGAATACGAATATTACCACGCCTCCTGATACCTCAGTAAAGAAAGCATGAAGTCCAAGAGAAACAATATCCTTGATTATGCTGAGCGAAGGATGCAGCAGTCTGAAAGTAAATGCATTCCATCCTGTGAGGAAATGGAAACTCATGACTCCAAGACTGACAAACGGAGCTATGCATGTCGCAAGAGCTGCTCCTTTCATTCCCATACCCAAGGTAAAAATGAAAACATAGTCAAGAATAACGTTTGCAAGACTTCCGCTCAGTATTCCAGTCATTGCAAGCTTCGGAGCGCAGTCATTGCGCAGGAAGCATACGATCAGGTTGTTCAGCAGGAAAGCCGGTGAAAACAGGAGAATTGTCTTCAGATAATCATGAGAAAGTGCAAAAACAGCTGGATCCGCTCCCAGCAGATGTGTTATCTGTTCTGAGAAGAATATGCCTGCCACTTCAAACAGCACAGAAAGGAATCCGACCGATATAAATGCATTTGTAAATACTTTATCAGTTTCGCTTCGTTCCGTCCTGCAGTACATCATAGAGAAAATGCTTCCGCCTCCCATTCCGAGCATCAAACCGAAGCCGTTCAGGAAGCTGAATACAGGAAGTGAAAGGTTCAGAGCAGCCAGTCCGTCTGACCCCATTCCCTTAGAAATAAAGAAAGTATCGATCAGGATATATATAGAAACGCCTATCGAACTGATAACATTCGCAAATATATACCTGAAGAAATCTTTGCGTATAGTTTTATTGTCCATCTTTAATTGTCTGCCCCCAAGAAATTACATCACAGGGAAACCGAATTATTTCCCTACATATAACAATTTACCATTTTACATGATTATACCGCATTTGTCAAGAAGAGTAAAGATTACTTAAATCATATTCAACGTTACATTTGTCACTTTCCCGAAGCAAATTGTCGATATATGGTAATTTCCTGGCTGTTTTTGGGCGATTTCGGAGCCTGAATACAATTTTCTGAATTTTTGTATTGTATTTTTATATATAGAGTGATATAATATTTATATTCACTTTATTATAGGAGGTCGACTCAATGAAATTGAAGAGATTCTTAGCGGCAGGTACTGCTATGTTTGCAGTCAGCGCAATAGTGCCAACTCCGTTAATGCAGAAGTGCATTTCGATGGTATTTGCTGACGAAGAACTTACGTACGGTGATTTTATCTACCGAATTAACAAAGGAGCAGAGTATAATCTTGAAACAGGAAATTACGAAACCCGTGAATATATTCGTGTTTTCGGGCTTTCATCTTCGGCAAAGGGTGATATTGTTATTCCTGACGAGATAGAGGGTCAGAAGGTTGAAGCTGTTGACTTCAGTGGCCTTTTCAACGGCAGGGACGATATTACTTCGGTGACATTTCCCAAATATCTCACAGCTGCAGATGGATACTATGATATTCCAGAAAAGTGTGAGATAAAGATACCCGAGGGATGCGAGAATTTTTCTGTTGATGGTAATTTCCTTATGCAGAACAATGCATCATACTATGATTACAGCGCAGGAAAAACTCAAAAGGGAAAATCCATACTTAGAGCACTTGGACCTCTTTCAGGGGAGGTTACTGTTCCTGAGGGCGTTGTCAAACTGGATGATGTTTTCAGAGGAAACTATGATATTACAGCTATCAATTTGCCTTCAACTGTAGGTTATATTGAATGGTATTTTTGTGAGAATATGCCCGCACTTAAAGCAATTAACGTTTCGGAGAACAATCCAACATATTTTTCATATAACGGTGCACTCGGTAAAAAATACGTTTCTGATGATTGGGAATGGGATGAGGAAAAGAATGATTATGTGCGTTCAGGAGAAAGAATAGAGAAGGCCATTCTTGCTGTTCCTGAAGGATATGAAGGCGATTTTGTCGTTGAAGACGGGGTTGCTCTGACAATTTCAGGTGCAAGTTTTGAGAATGTGTCAAAAGTTACTTCTGTTAAGCTTGGTAAGGATACAATCTTTAACTGTAATGGATTTACAGGATGTACTTCACTTAAAGATATTGAAATCAATGGCGCAGTTTATTCAGTAAGCGGTATAGAAAAATGGCGTGGCTGGTCTTATGATAATGAAAGTGGTCAATATAAGGAAATGATGAAATTGACAGCTTTGATATGACAGCTGCGATGTTTGGTGATACCAAGTGGTATAAGGAGCATCCTGATGGTGTACTGTACTGCGGTGCTACTATTATAGGCTATAAGGGTACCCCAAAAAGCGATAAAATAGATGTTAAGGAAGGAACAAGAACTATTGTCGACAAGGCATTCAATGGTCTTGAGATAGGAGAGGTAAATGTTCCTGCTACCGTTGAATATATTGGTGCGTATGCACTTGACTGTCCTACGCTCACTGCTGTCAACATTGATGCGGACAACCCATATTACACATCTGATAAGGGTGTTGTTTATGATAAGAGCATGACCATGATGAAACTGTATCCACAGGCTAAGGCTGACTCTACATATAAAGTTCCGGATGGGGTGCAGATAATTGCTGCAAATGCATGTGACGGCAACAAGTTACTCAAGCATATTGATTTACCAGATTCAATTAGTCTGATTTATGGCTTTGGTGAAGGTGGTGGTGCATTCAAGAACTGCACAGGACTTGAAGATTTTGTACTGCCGAATGGTATTGATAGTTTTGATACAGGAGCAATATACAACTGTAATCTGAAAGCTTTAGATCTGTCAGAAACAGTGAAGACTTTCTCAGATGGTGGTGATCATGAAGAAATCAAGTGTTCGTTTGATTATCTTGTTTTCAGAAATCCTCAATGTGAGATAAAGGGAATGAAGAACTGTACTATCGTAGGTGTGGATGGTTCAAACGCTCAAGCATTTGCAAAGGAACACCAGATAAACTTTATGCTTCTTGATGATTATGACAAGGCACAGTCTACAACTACTACCACAGTTACAACTACTCAGTCAACGACAACAACGACAACAACGGCTCAGCCAACCACAACTACTACGGTAACAACGGCTCAGCCAACTACAACGACTACGGCAACAACGGCTCAGCCAACTACAACGACTACGGCAACAACAGCTCAGCCAACTACAACGACTACGGCAACAACAGCTCAACCAACTACAACAACTACGACAATAACAGCTCAGCCTACAACTTCTACAGCAATTGTTTCGACGACAGCACCAAACGGAGGTGAAAGCGGAACTATCCCAGTAAGTACAACGGTTTCCGCAAGCACTACTGAGCCAGTGACAACGACACAACCGGCAAATGCTGATGAGCCCAATATGTCAACATTTTTTGGTAGCTGGATCTCATACAAACAATCTAACAAGGGAATCCCTAGTGATATTCCTGAACAAGATGCCATGCAGCTTGTTATTGTAAAAGATCATACTGGAAGAATAGAAAAGAATGACCTTTCATGGAGCGCCGCAAGTGTTACGAAAATGTCAATAACAGCTGATGGCGATACAGCAGATCTTGCATTTGATGGAACAGATCTAATCCTCTATGTATCTGAGGGAAAGGCAGTATATTTCAAACATGGTGAGAAACCTGTCGAATTTGGTGATCCTAATGATGATAAGAAGATTGATGCAAATGATGCTTCTTTTGTCCTTATACAGTACGCAAAGATGTCAGTAGGTGGTGAATCAGCTCTTACTGATGCAGAAAAAGCTGCAGCAGACATCAATAAGGATGGCAAGATAGATTCAAAGGATGCTTCTGTAGTTCTTGCATTCTATTCATACCTTTCGACCGGCGGCAAAGGAAAGATTGATGGCTTCCTTCTTATTGAAGATGCAAATGTTATTCTTAAAAATCTCGATAATATAGACA
>NZ_JAGCFH010000311.1 GCF_017650195.1 Ruminococcus sp.
CAAATGACAAAATGTAGTTTTAATAGCAAAATTTGCATAATAGTTATATATTTTTTTGTTTTAACAATAGCTTGGCTGTCGAAAAAATGAAAAGCTCCGGAGTTATATCCGGAGCGGTATGTCATAGAATGCCCTTTGCGGCATTGTCCACGCGGTCTCTGTAGAATGCCTCTTCCCATGAAAAATCAAACTTCTTGAACAGCTTAAGACAGCCCTCAGCGTTGCCGAGAGCTCCTTCGAGCCCCACACTGTCACCGCTGCGTGCAAAAATGTAAACTGCGGTTATGAATATCTCGAGCAGGGTAACGTCGTTCTTACCCTGTGGTTTATAGCCGAATTTCAACAGCTTAAGTGCCTGAGTGTAGTTCTTGGCTGCACAGTCTGCCAGTGCGAGAGCTATATACAGCTCTGCCTCTTTCTTCTGTGATACCTTTGAGGACATTTTTTGCAGGAAGCTTATGTTTGCGGTTCGGAAATCCTCTGCGTCGCGCCAGTTGCCAATCTTGCTGATACTTCTGAGCATACCGGTGCAGTAATCAAATCTTTCCTCACCGCTCAGCTTTCTTTCAGAAAGCTTGTCGAGGTAAAAATAGGCGGACTTGTGATCCATTATCTTGTCGTAAAACGATGCGAGCTGTATGAAATCGAATGAAGAGGGCTTTTTGGCGTTGTCTATGAAAGCATCGGAGTATGCATCGCAAAGTTCTGTCGTATATCCTGTCTCAATGAAGAGACCGTATACATCAACGTACTTTTTGAGCTCGACAGCGCTCGATGTGAGCAATGGAAAACCAACTTTTTTCCGTTCCATCGGTGATAACATTCTTCGCCCCTCCTATCCGTAGTATATTTTGAAGCACTGCATAGCATTATCATATAGAACTATTACGTTTTATATATATTGCGTAAAAACAGTAAATTAATACATTCTTTCTGTATATCAATTTTAGCACATATCTAACTCTTAGTCAACAATTGCGAGTGAATCTATGATAAAACTGTTGATATGCACAAAAATGCAAAGAATTTTTTTCCTAATCAACATAATGAACAATATTTGAATTTTAAGACTATTTCAATATTTTGTGGTATAATAGAATTAAAGTGGAAAGGTGTACTCTGATGAACTGTTTTTCCGCTGAAAGAAGAGCTGCCGCAGCTGCGGCATACATTTCCAAGGGGGTATTTTTTATGAGACTTCTCGTTGTTGAGGACGAGATGCAGCTTGCGGACGCACTGTCCGAGATACTGAAAAGAAATATGTACAACGTGGATACAGTATATGACGGAGTTGACGGCCTTGACAATGCGCTCACAGGCGTTTACGATTGTATCATACTTGATATCATGCTTCCGGGCATGAATGGTATTGAGGTCCTAAGAAAACTGAGGCAGGAAAGAATACATACGCCGGTGCTGCTGCTTACGGCAAAGAGCGAGATCGAGGATAAGATAAACGGTCTCGACTGCGGCGCTGACGACTATATCACCAAGCCCTTTATTACGGGCGAGCTGCTTGCAAGGGTACGTGCCCTAACAAGAAGAAAGGGTGAGCTTGTTGACGAGGCGAGACTGGACTATAACGGACTTGAGCTCAACAAGAATACCTGTTCAGTGATATGGCGAGGGAACGATGTAAAGCTGTCACTTAAGGAATACCAGATTATGGAGCTCCTAATATCAAATCCGCGTCAGATCCTTCCAAAGGAAAGGATAATAGAAAAAATATGGGGATACGAGAGCGATGTCGAATACAACAATATCGAAGTATACATATCATTCCTCAGAAAAAAGCTTTCAGTGATATCGGCTCCCGTACAGATAAAAACAGCGCGAGGCATAGGCTATTCGCTTGAATAGAATTGAAAAGGAGGAATGAAAGATGCTCAAAAAGCAGCATGACCGTATGGTCAGAAAAGCGCAGATAAAGATATTCATTATGATCATCAGCATCCTTCTTGCAGTTTTCCTTGCAGTTATAATCGGTATAAACGTAATGACAAAAGCGGTGATGAGAGGACAGTCAAAGGAAGTCCTCCAGCAGATAGCCGCGGATCTTGAGTATAACGATCAGGAATCTTTCTTCTATTTCCCGATGGAGGAGAACCGTAAGAACGATAAGGGAAGCGTACCGCTCTCAAAGCCTTCAAAGCCATCCGATGCCGCTACCACGGTTACTCCGGATACGACTTCGGGAGGTACGCAGGATACGAATGCGACTGATGTACCTGAGAATACCGACCCTCAGACAGATGATAACGGCAGTGAGCCGGATATACCTCCGGAGTCAACTCCTGATACTCAGCCAGTTGAGACCGATACCACACTTCCGTGGTCGATATTCCCCACAATGCCAGAGGACGCTACATTCCCAGATATGTCACAGGGCGGCTGGGGCGGCCAGGACTGGGGAAATAACGGATGGAACTGGGGCTCTGGCGACGGACAGCAGTGGAACGGCACCTGGGGCGATAACGGATGGAACTGGGGTTCTGGTGACGGACAGCAGTGGAGCAGCTGGGGAGGTCAGCAGGGCAGTAGCAGCAGCGGAAGCCAGGGCGGCAACTGGGGAAGTCAGCAAGGCAGTAGCAGCAGCGGAAGCCAGGGCGGCAACTGGGGAAGTCAGCAAGGCAGTAGCAGCAGCGGAAGTCAAGGCGGCAGCTGGAATCAGAACGGAGATAACCAGAACTGGAACGGCTGGTACTGGGACGGCAATCAGTGGAAAAACCAGGACGGCAGTACATGGGATGGCAAGGGAGTTCCTCCGTGGTTTGAGGTTGAAACCAAAGCTGATGGAAAGAATTCCGACTGGTGGAGCGGCTCAAATCCGTACAATATATGGTCAACTGATAATCCTATGAATCCCATGAATCCGAATAATCCGTATAACCAGTGGAGCAAGAAAGTAAAGGAAGGCGAGAGTGACGGAGGCAAGTCCGATGAGATTTCGCAGGAGTTCCAGAAGTACGGCGGAGCTACGGATACCGGAAACGAAGATAGTACTGCCGGAGAGCCGGTCCTTGAACAGACAGCAAACAGCGGCAGCTATGAGATGGTACAGCTTGCAGGAGGCACTTCCACAGCTCCCGTTTCAGGAAGTAGGAGCGCACAGGGGCAGAGCAGTGTCAGAAACGTGACGAATGCGGAGAATATACCGAAGAGCATCGGTTCTATAAATTACTTTGCAATAATGGCAGATACCAACGGAAAGTATCTTAATAAGATGTATAACGACGATCTAACCAGTGAAAAGGCTCAGAAGTACATCAGCGCCATACTCAATGCGGACTATGATACTGGTATGATAAATTCATATCAGTTCTATAAGACTAGCAAGCCTAACGGCACTATAATGATATTCTCTGACAAGAGCTATGAGATAAGCGTTCTCGAACAGCTTAAGCGCACAACTATCATTATAGGATTTATAGCCCTTATAGTACTTTCAGTACTGTCGTATTTCCTCAGCAGAAAGACCATACAGCCTGTACAGGAGGCTTTGGACAAGCAGAAGCAATTCGTATCGGACGCAAGCCATGAGCTTAAAACTCCTCTTACGGTAATATCCACCAACGCGGATGTGCTTGAAGGGGAGATAGGAAAAAACAAGTGGCTTGATTACATCAAGTCCCAGACTGAGCGTATGAGCGTTCTTGTAAACGATCTGCTTAACCTCACAAGACTTGAAAACGGCAATAACGAGCTTGAACGCAGGTACTTCAACCTCAGCAAGGCTATAACAAATACAGCCCTGCCATTTGAGTGTCAGGCTTTCGAGAGCAACAAGAAATTTGAGGTCAATATTGAGGACAATATCATGCTCAACGGCAGTGAAAAGCATATCAAGCAAATGGCAGCCATATTCATCGACAATGCCTTGAAGTATTCCAACGATGGCGGTACAATACAGGTAACGCTCAAGCGTTCCGGCGAAAGGAAGCTGTTCTCGGTATACAACACTGGTCAGGGAATCAAGGAGAACGATACCGAAAAGATATTCGAGCGCTTCTACCGCAGCGACGAGTCAAGAAACCGTGCAACAGGCGGCTACGGACTTGGTCTTGCTATTGCAAAATCCGTAGCGGACAAGCACAAGTTCAAGATACATGTTCTCAATCAGCCCGGCAAGGGAGTATGTTTCATAGTAACTATGTGACATACATTAATTATAGTAATTGCAGCGCCTCCGGCAATATTGCCGGAGGCGTTTTTTCTGCTGAAAGTTGACAGAGTATGCAATGTGTATTATAATTATTAATGTGTATTCAATAACCGCCGTCGGGCGTGTATTGTCATGGATCTTATTTGGAAAAACATTGATCATTATAATACCTGAAAGGAAACAACGATATGAAAAAGGTGCTGGAGCTGACTATGGGCAGAGCTTTATGCGCTGTTGATCTCGGCGACGGCAGCGAAAGGGGAGAGTATGTCCATCAGGACTATATCCTCAGCAAACTCGGTAGACCTCACCGCAGCGTAAGCCTAATGTACTGCTATTATCCGCTTGATAAGGAATTTCCGGGACGTATCTCGGAGGTATATAAGGACAGGGAAGTGAAGTTCCAGTGGGACTACCCTTATGATGATTACTTTCCATACCTCGGCGGTATAGACGGCAGCACAGACGGGGAACCATTTACGTTTATGCGCGATATACGCAGGCACGGTCAGGACGTTACTCTGACACTCACTATAGACCCCTTTGTCACAGACGAGCACCTTGCCGCTATAGGCGAAGATCTGAAATGCTTCGGAAGACTTTTCCTGAGAATAAACCACGAGGCTACGGGAGACTGGTTTGAGTTCTGTAAGAGAGCGAATCATCAGCAGGTAGCGGACTTCTACTGCCGTGCCGTGAGGATAATAAAGGAACACGCTCCAAATGTGCAGACGGTGCTCTGTATCGGCGGAGTAGAGGATATCTGCTCCGAGGAAATAGTAATGGAGAAGGAGTTTACACAGGCTGTCCGCGATACGGATATATGGTCTGTGGACAAGTATCTTGCTCTCCACTGGGGCTGGCCCTGCGATATTGCAGAGAGTGGCGGTACTACCCATTGCAGGTATTCTGTCCGGGAGGTGTTCGAGCTTACGAAAAGAAGCTATGAGCGCTTCATGTATCTTTGCGGCGGCACTTCAAAGCCTATGATAATGTCGGAAATGAACGCTGACGGAGATGTTACAGGTCCTTATGAACAGGCTGAAATGGTAAAGCTGTTCTGCGATATCATAGAGGAGGAAAATGCTAACTGGTTCACGGGCTTTACATTTTATCAGTTCCGCGACCGTGGCAGGCTTGGGCTCGAACGCGAGGACCCAAACAACGCTGATGTAGGCATCGAACAGCCGGTCATGAAGACCTACAGGGAGATAATAAACAGGGAGAGGTTCATGCCCTCAATGACTGTCGGCAGCGAAATAGAGCTCCCGGTGAAGCTGCGCTGGGGAAGCTCGGAGGATGCCGAGGGCATAGCTGTGCCTCTCAGTTTTGAAGCTGCTCCCGTGTTCTGCGAGCTGTTTTTCAGAGATGATTCAAACCTTATGCTGGAGTTGAACGGGCGCTGGTTCTATAAAGCTCCTGACACAAAATATATCGACCTTATGCCAGCGTTCTACGAAAAACCTATTGACGGCGGCTGCGATATGATGCTGAAAATATTTGCTCCGCCTGCAAGCGGAGAGAATGACCTGTCGTTAGAGGACGGTATGTTTAATTATTATTATGTACTTGAAAGGCTGCCGGAGATACGCATAAGAACTGCTCCTACAGAGCCTGATAAAGATATTACGGAAGGAAATACATGATATGAAAACATCAGTTGTTATAGTATGTGCAGGGAACTCGACGAGAATGGGCGGTGTGAACAAGATACTGCTTCCCCTCGGAGAAAGAAAGGTCATAGGCGTTACCATGCAGGCTTTTCAGAACTGTGAGAGCGTAAGTGAGATAGTGATAGTTGCCCGTGAGGACGATATAAATGCTATACAGGAGGAAGCAAAGGCAGCAGGTATAACCAAGCTCGCAGTCTGTACGACCGGCGGTGATACCCGTCAGGCGAGCGTTATCAACGGCATAAAGAAAATATCCAAGGATACGGAGCTCGTTGCCGTACATGACGGGGCCCGTCCTCTCGTAAAACCAGAGCATATCGAAAAAGTCATAAAGGATGCAGCCGTATTCGGCGGCGCTACTCTCGGAGTTCCTGTAAAGGATACTATCAAGGCGGTTGATGGCGGACTGATAGTGGATACTCCGCCGAGAAGCTCACTTTATATAACACAGACTCCGCAGATATTCAAGCGCAGCCTTTACTTTGAGGGAATAGATTTTGCGCTTGAGCATGATCTGGATTTCACCGATGACTGCCAGCTGGTGGAAGCTATCGGCGGTAAGGTAGCAATGACCGTCGGAGACTATACCAACATAAAAATAACCACTCCCGAGGATATCGCTATTGCGGAGGTGCTGCTCGGACAGCGCTGAGAGCATATAAAAGGGGGAGGGTGTGAGGTTAAGGACGATTACGCAAACGTCCGCCTTCCTTCAACCGCTGCTGATAGAATTATAGTTCCATAATAATAAAGTCTCGTAAACACAGCTTTTTGAGATGTGTTTACGAGACTTTTTATTTTTATCTTACCTTTGAGCCTACGGGGATGCTGTCGTCTACGAATATTACCTTTACTCCGTCTGGAGTATCTGCTGCGCATATCATGCCGTTACTGTCAACGCCTCTGAGCTTTACTGGCTTGAGGTTTGCGATGAGCTGGAGTTTCTTTCCGATAAGATCTTCAGGCTCGTAGTACTGGGCGATACCTGATACTACCTGACGTCCGCCCATACCATCGTCAAGCTGCAGGCAAAGGAGCTTATCTGACTTCTTAACCTTTTCGCAGGCAACTACCTTTGCAACTCTTATTTCTACCTTTGCGAAGTCGTCTATGGTTATCTCCGGAGCGAGCTGTATCTCCTCCTTGGGTGCCTCACCCTTTTCCTCTGCAGAGAGCTTTGCCTTTGCAGCCTCCATATTCTTTGTGAGTATTGCGTTGAGCTCTTCTATTTCCTTGTCAACGTCTATTCTTGGGAAGAGTATATCGCCCTTGTGAACGGTAACATTCTCGGGAAGCACGCCGAATTTGCTTAGTTTTTCATACTCCACATCAGCTGCTGACGCACCTATCTGCTCCCATACCTTTGGCATTGTAGTGGGCATGAAAGGCGCAAGAAGGGCAGAGGTTATACGGATAGCTTCAAGGAGATTATAGAGCACAGCCGCAAGACGGGCTTTCTTCGTATCATCCTTGCCAAGCTTCCACGGCTCTGTCTCGTCGATGTACTTGTTTGCGCGGTCAACGACTTTTGAAATTTCTTCGAGAGCCTGTTTCAGCTTTGTTTCGTCGATGCATTTGTCTACCTCACCACAGAGTGAAGTAACTGTAGTTTTGAATTCGTCATCGAGAGCATCACCTTCGCGGTCTGCTGGGAGAGTTCCGCCAAAATATTTGTCAGCCATTGCAACTGTACGGGAAACAAGGTTTCCGAAGCCGTTTGCAAGGTCAGAGTTTATACGGTTTATCATTATCTCGTTTGAGAATAGGCTGTCTGCGCCGAGAGCCATTTCGCGCAGGATATGGTATCTTATGGAATCACAGCCGTAGCGCTCACCAAGTACGAAGGGGTCAACTACGTTTCCGAGGGATTTCGACATCTTGACGCTCTCTCCGCCCTTGCTCTGCATGGTGATGTAGCCGTGTACCGCAAGGTGCTTTGGCAGCGGCAGGTCGAGAGCCATTAGCATTGCAGGCCATATAATTGCGTGGAAGCGCATGATGTCCTTTGCTACCATGTGAACGTCAGCGGGCCAGTACTTCTCAAAGTCGCTGTGTGCGGAGTTCTCATAGCCGAGAGCTGTGATATAGTTCGAGAGTGCGTCTATCCATACATATACGACATGCTTTTCATCGAAGGATACGGGAACGCCCCATGTAAACGAAGTTCTTGATACGCAGAGGTCCTCAAGACCGGGCTTGATGAAGTTGTTTACCAACTCGACTGCTCTTGTCTTGGGACGGAGGTAGTCTGTCTCCATGAGGAGCTTTTCGATGCGCTCTGCAAATGGAGACATTTTGAAAAAATATGCCTCCTCCTTTGCAAACTTTACGGGTCTGTGACATTCGGGACAGCAACCGTTCTCGTCAAGCTGGGAGTCTGTCCAGAAGCTTTCGCAGGGAGTGCAGTATTTGCCAGAGTATTCGCCCTTGTAAATGTAGCCTCTGTCGTAGAGCTCCTTGAATATCTTCTGTACTGCTTCTACGTGGTAGTCGTCGGTGGTACGAATATATCTGTCGTATGAGATGTTCATGTATTTCCAGAGGTTCTTGAATTTGCCGACGATAACGTCAACGTACTCCTTGGGAGTAACGCCCTGCTCGGCAGCCTTCTGCTCTATTTTAAGACCGTGTTCGTCTGTGCCTGTAAGGAACATTACGTCATGACCCTGCATTCGCTTATAACGGGCAATGGTATCGCAGGCAACTGTGGTATAGCAGTGACCTATATGGGGATCGCCCGAAGGATAATAAATAGGCGTGGTGATGTAAAAGGGGTTCTTTGACATAAGGATCGCTCCAATCTTAGTGTTTATTTCCCGTTTCCAAATGAAAGAAACGGTTAATTTATATTATATCACATATGGTTTGAAAATGCAAGTTCACGGAACGGCTGCGCTTTGTTTGCATTTTTCGATAGAAAAGAGTGCTAAAAAGTAATAGACAACCGATGCAAGTCGTGATATAATATGTAAAAATACAGTGAAAAGGAGTAACCACAATGAAACTATCAAGAGTATACACGCTTCTGACCACGGCGAGTCTTATAGTATGCCTTGCACCAAAAGTATTTGAAGATATCCATGCAAACGCTATATTTTACGCATGGACAGAAGCCGAGGACAGTGACTACATCGACGATATCCGCTATGACTTCTTTTCCGATCATGTTGTTGTCAGCTACTGCGAAAAAGGCGGCGACATCGTTATCCCTTCCGAGATAGAAGGACTTCCCGTTACGGAAATATTTGATGGAGCATTTTGTTCAGAAAAGATCACTTCTATCGTTCTTCCCGACTCTGTCCATGAGATAAGCGAGCATATGTGTGCGGATTGTATCAACCTTAGATCAATAAAGCTTCCTGCAAATATCACGTCCATACCAGAATTTGCGTTTGAAGGCTGCAGCTCTCTCGAAAAGATAGACATACCGTCAGGGGTAACACATATCGATAGATGCGCTTTCTTCGGCTGCACATCGCTGAAAGAAGTAAAGCTTCCCGAAAAACTGGAAACTCTTAACGACAGCTGTTTTGCTGACTGTGGCCTTGAATCTATTGATTTTCCAAAGTGGGTAACCGAGATACCGTTACGCAGCTTTACAGGCAACAGATTCAAGGAGCTCACTATCCCCGAAAATATTAAAAAGATAGACGGCTGGGCATTCTATGAGTGCTATAAACTGGAGAAACTTACAGTGCTCAATCCTCTATGCGATATTGAGTCCCGTCTTGATTTTGTCTTCGGCGGAGGACACATAGACGAGAACGGCGATCCTATAGAGGAAAGAGTTTCATGTACCTGCTACGGTTACATTGGCTCTACCCTTGAAAAATTGGCAAATGAAAGCACAGCAAAAAACGCAGGTTTTACCTTTGTTGCTCTTGATGAAGAGATGTCTTCCAAGCTTGGCGATCTTACGGGAGACGGTATCATTGACGCAGTTGACGCTTCAAATGTGCTTAGAGCTTATACTAAATTTTCAACAGGTGAAGCAAGCCCTACTGAACATGAGCTTGCAGTTTCCGATATAAACAAAGACGGATTCATTGATGCCGTTGACGCTTCTATGATTTTGAAATATTATACTTATATATCGACAGACGGAACAAAAGCAATTGAAGAATACTTTGGATTATAAATGTTAATCTTTTGCACACAATAATACGAAAAATTCACACAATGTATATTGAAATGGTAATTTTGCAATGTTATAATATATATAGAAAAATCATCCTGAGAGGAGAATTTCTATGAAACTTGCGAGGTTACTGGGAGCGGCAGTAGCTGCGTATTTTTTAGTTTCAGCCAGTTTTCTGCCTCATTTTGCGGCAGCCGACAAAGCTGTGGGAGATACGTACCAGCTTAACGGTATAGATCCCTACGATTCGCCTGTAAAGCCCATACTTTCTATCAGCAGGATAGAGCTAACCCTCGAAGAAGCAAGGGAGAAGCCGACTCAGGCAGTCGAAATATCCGTCAGGGGTGCGGATAAAAAATACGGTCCTACGGCACTTCACATAAACTATGACGAGAGACTTGATATTGTTGTTGATGACGGATATTACGCAGACAGGGGAAAGGCTATAGAGAAGCTGGAGGATATACAGTATCTTTCTGGTCCCCACTGTATCGGCTTTGTTACAGCCGGCTCGGGCAACAACGGTAGGGACGGCGTTATGTGGACTATGTACTTCACTCTTCCGGAGGATATGCAGGCAGGGGACATTTATCCCATATATTTGGAGTATAAGCACCCCGGAGTTACAAACGACCTTTTTACTAACATAAAAAATGACAAGGAAGGCAGAATGATGGAAGCGTGGCTCTTCACTAACGGCATAGAGCACGGTTACATAAAAATAAAGGAGCCTGTACAGACTACCACTACTTCCGCTGAAACGACAACAACAACTACCACAACAACGGCTACAAGTCCTACAACTACCACCAAGGCTGTTGCGACAACTACAACAAAAAGGACCATGGTTACTTCTACAAAGCCTGTGACCACTACCCGGAAAACTACCATCACCACAGCCACGACTACTACAACAGCAGTTACAACTACTGTGCCGGAGCCTGTATATCGCTGCGGCGATCCTAACGGAGACGGTATGATTGACGCGGTGGATTCTTCGTTGGTACTGGCAGCTTATTCAATGTTTTCCATAGGAGAAGCCGTTCCCGATGAAAAGAGCTATGCTACCTCAGACGTGAATGGAGACGGTTTTGTAGACGCTGTCGATGCCTCGAAGATACTTGCCTACTATGCTTATGTATCGTCAGACGGAAAGCGCAGCTTTGAGGAGTACCTGAGGGGTTACAGATAAAAGAATACAAAGAAGCGGGCTGGACTCGCTTCTTTTTTTAGGTGCGCTCGGCAGCGCACGTTTCTAACGGATGAAAGTCCCGAATCCACCCGACAGTGGGAAGGATATAGCCGAACATCAAGTGTGTCCATCGTGAGGTGGAATCTGAAGGAAGATGCAGGCAAATCTCTGAGCCGACGAATAGGAACCTTTTTAGGCTAAGTGCAAGGGTAAGGTGGCCTAACATACCGAAGCCCAATAACTGTTATCAGTCAAATTATTTAAAGTTGAAATGAACAGATTAATCGCTCCTGCGCAGAACGGCTGTAACCGAAGCGGTATTACTCTCCACTCCAATCTGAAAATCTACGCACAATAAACACTTTAAGGACAATAGACCTATTGTGTCTAAAATGCTTAAAGTTCACACTAATCAAATCACGCAAAATTCGAAAGGAGTATTTTAATGTTAAAAAGAGAACAGAAAGAAACAATGCTTGATCAGGTACTTGAGATCATGACGGCTATCGCATACAATGAGCCTGTTGAAAGAGTTACTGCATCAAATGAATCAAAGCTGGAAAAGGTTAATATACTCACTAAAAAAGCAGATTGTAGCTGTTTTTCAACATACTTATATGCC
>NZ_JAGCFH010000312.1 GCF_017650195.1 Ruminococcus sp.
ACACTGAGTCGTTTATATCTATAATTCTTTCATAATCCACTGGTAATTTCAGTTGGATTGGTTTATAATAGTTCTCAGTGGTTATCATATTTGGTAATTTGATTATATCACTAAAAACAGCTGCACGCAAGTTATTGTTGTGCAGTTTGTTTTTTTGCTATAAAATTTGGGGCCTCTTTACGAGGCCCCGTGTTCGTTTGGGGGACTGAGTTTTTTTACAGCCCCTTGCTTAAATATTCGACTGCCAAATTATTAATGACTGGGCAACTTTTGGTCAACAAACTTACTTTTGGTCAACAGAAATCACTATAAACCAAATAACATAACAAAATGTAAACCGCGTAATATTACAGTTTATCACACGTTGCCATATTTCATCTAAAGTATTGGTCAATTGAACAAATAAAGAACAAGAAAACGCAGTATACCTTTCCGTTATTATTAATACTTGCGAAAGAAAACAGACATTACTCAGTGAAAAATCGTAAAACATATTGACATTTTTCTATGCGTATGATATAATATAGAAAAGTTTCAATGTGAGGTGAGAACGTGGAGCTATCAAACAAGCAGATCACGGTAATATTCAAAGCCCTGTGTGATGAAAACAGAGTGCAGATATTCAGAATTCTGCAAAACGGTGAGCTGTGTGCCTGTCATCTTCTTGAGGAGCTTCACCTGAGTCAGCCAACACTCTCTCACCATATGAAGGTACTCTGCGACAGCGGTCTTGTGGTCGGCAGAAAAGAGGGCAAGTGGATGCACTACTCCATTTCTGCGGAGGGGGCAAAAATCGCTATGGACTGCCTGAAAGAGATCACGGCAGTGACTGAAAACGAGTGTAAATGCTGTAATAAATAAGCCGTATGACCATACGGCTTAAAACAGCCGCCACAAATTGATATATCTAAATATAACTATTGGAGGAAATGAAAATGGATAATGTTTCAAAAGCAGTTCAGTATTATGAGAATGGCTATAAGTGTTCGCAGGCGGTATTCGCGGCGTTTGCGGAGCAGTTCGGCATTACCGAAAAACAGGCTCTTCAAATCGGTGCCTGCTTCGGCGGAGGAATGGGCAAGGGCGAGGTCTGCGGTGCTTGTACTGGAGCTCTTATGGTTCTTGGTATGAAGTACGGGCAGTTCGACCTTAGCGACAATGAAAGTCGTGCCAAAAGCGGATCTATGGCAGTTAAGTTTCTTGACGAGTTCGAGAAGCGCAAAGGCTCATATGTCTGTCGTGACATTCTCGGTTGCGACCTCAGAACTGAGGAAGGCAGCAACTATGCACGGTCAAACGGTCTGTTCAGAACGCTGTGTCCCGAAATGGTAAGAACGGCAGCGGAAATTCTGACAGAAATGCTGAGAGGTGATGAATAAACGTGTGGGACTTCATACAGGACGAGATATTCGGCATGAAATGGCTGAACAGGCTTATCGGTTCGCTGCTGAACGCTTGTGGTCTCGACACCGAAAGCAAGCTTGGCGGCAGCCTGCAATTCTTCATCTATGATACGATAAAGATCATGGTGCTTCTGGGCTTCCTGATATTTGTGATCACCTTTATACAGAGCTATTTTCCGCCTGAGAGGACGAAAAAGATACTCGGCAGATTTCACGGTATCGGTGCAAACTGTATCGCCGCCTTGCTTGGAACTGTTACGCCGTTCTGCTCATGTTCGTCAATACCACTGTTTATGGGCTTCACAAGCGCAGGGCTTCCCCTCGGCGTGACATTCTCATTCCTTATTTCATCGCCAATGGTGGACTTAGGCTCACTTGTACTGCTTATGAGCATATTCGGCTGGAAGGTAGCTGTTATCTACGTGACAGTGGGACTTGTTATCGCAGTTACAGGCGGTACGCTTATAGAAAAACTGCACCTTGAAGATCAGGTGGAGGAGTTTATCCGAAACGGCAAGAAGATCGACACTCCGCAGAATGAACTTACGAAGCGCGATAGAATGAAATACGCATGGGAGCAGGTGCTCGGAACGGCAAAAAAGGTCTTGCCATACGTCATAGTCGGCGTAGGAATAGGTGCCTTTATTCACAACTGGATACCTGAGGAATGGGTAGTCAAGGTGCTCGGAACGGGAAATCCCTTCGGCGTTATTATAGCTACGATATGCGGTATACCTATGTACGCCGATATTTTCGGCTGTATTCCCATTGCAGAAGCACTTGTCGCAAAAGGAGCAAAGCTTGGAGTGGTACTTACGTTTATGATGGGAGTTATCACCCTGTCGCTCCCGTCCGTGATAATGCTGAAAAAGGCGATAAAGCCCAAGCTGCTTGGCATTTTCATCGCTATTTGTACGGTCGGAATTATCCTTGTTGGGTACTTCTTTAATCTCATTCAAAATTACATTATTTAGGAGGAAAAGATCATGGCGTTATTCAGTAAGAAAAAGGAAGAAAAGAACGAGGAAACTCCCTGCTGCTGTTGCGGCGGAGAGCAGACTGCAAGCGAAACAGCTTCGACTTGCTGCGGCGAATCTGTTGACGGTATCTGCTGTATCAAGGTACTCGGTTCGGGCTGCAAAGCTTGTCATCAGCTCTACGATAACACAGTCAAGGCTGTGGAGGGTATGGGAATCGAGGTCGAGTATGTTACAGACTTGCAGAAGATCATGGAGTACGGTGCAATGTCAATGCCTGCACTTGTGGTCAATGAGAAGATTGTTTCTGCGGGTAAAACTCTGAAGCCAGCTGAGATATTGAAGCTTATAGGTAAATGACAAGACTTAAGGCAGCCGTAATGGCTGCCTTTCATATATATATTCCTGCTTTTATATTTGTTTAAGCTGCTTTGATGATATAACCCTTCGACATGGTCGGATATTTCAAATATCACTTTTCTTTTTTATCTCAAAGAACGACTTCCTTTAGTGGGAATGTCTGCCGCCATGACCTTTTTCCATTGAACTGTTCCTGCTTGACATACAAGGCTACTGTACCCGCATATCATCATTTGTTATCTTTCACTTTTGATATATTCAAGGAATTTCCACATTGCATCCGAATAAAACGGCATTCAGATACGATCTGATTATACGATAAGAACCGTCTCCCTTAAAGTCCAACTGGGGAATGAAAAGAGTACCAACAAAGAACGGGAGCCCTTCACTTCAAATCCTCTAATATATCCTTTACACTGCCTGCAGTTTCTCGCGTAAGTATTGAGAATATAGGCACCTGCATATATAATAAATAACTGACTGATGTCAGCTGTTTTAAAGCCGTCATCAGTCAGTTAGTAATTTATTTCTTCAAAAAATCAGAAATTGACATTATGTCTTCTTTTGTCGTTGATACATAAGCATAGTATGAAAGAATACAAGAAGCATCAACTGCATTAATTTGACCATCATTATTGACATCAGCAGCAAGCTTTTGCTCTTCAGTGTAACCGCCATCCTTATTTGTAGAGATCATTGCATAGTATGATAGAACTGAGGATGCATCGACTGCATTTATCTGACCATCATAATTGACATCTCCGAGCTTATGATCAACATGAGATACGTTTTTAGTAGATGTAGTGGTAGTAGTTACAGTTGTCGTGACAACCGTCGTAGTTTTTTTCTCGCCTTGGATCTTTATATAACCATTGAATATGCCCTTAGTAAATACGTAGGTCATCTGAACTTTACCAGCATCATTCTGTTCCGAATTGATGAATGTATCATAAGCTATCCCATCATCAACATACGAAATGCCAATGGGATAAACATCGCCCTGCTCGGCATTTTCGGGAACAATAAAGTCAATGGTGAATATACTGCCGTTATTTAGTATCGTATCATTGGAATATGCATAGAATACTAATTGTCCTTCTTCAACCATTGAAGAACCCGTTGTGAAGTCTTGTAACGCCTTTCCAGTATTTATGACTTCGCCGTTTGAGTTTTCCTTGACGGTCAGTCTGGTATCGTAAAAAACGTGGAATTTAATATAGCCTACAGGTTCTGTTGCACCTGTTATGCTGAAATATACTCGCTGTACCTTACCATTAGCATAGTCAGGCTCAAGTCCAATCTTGTCGAAATAGAGCATTATACCGCCTTTATAATCCTTCGGTTTAATAGTAGGACAGTTCCATTCTTTAGGCTGTACCCAATGCGTACCATCATATGGGACTTCCTTGTCGTCCTGATAGTTAAATGGGTTTTCTATTATTTTATCAAATTCATCTGAAGCATGCTCATTTGCTGAAATAGTTGTTAAGGCCGAAATTGAATTAGTTTTTAAAAGGCTATTTTGGAAACAGTGATAAACTGCAATCAATAATGCCAAACTTGTAATTGCTGATATAAAGCGATTTAAACATCTTTTTCCCATGCCGAACCTCCTGTTTTCTATATGAAGCTTTTCGGTATCTGAACCAGTTGTAATAAGTGGCATATAATCTGTCAATGTAAAAACAGATATTATCATGTCCTATACCACCCGTCTTACTATTGAATCTTGAGTTATTAGCTTACGAGTATAATATCATATCACAGCAGACGTGTCAAGTGTTCAAGAAAAGATTTTGCAGTAGTTAATTATAGCATAGTTTCAGAACAGCTCTCCCGACACAAAGGCCGGGGATGATAATGAATCACTATGAAGCTGTTCTGAGTTGTATTAATGAGAAATATTCGGTGTTATCTATAATTATTCATTGGTTTTATTCGGTTTAAAGACCTTTCTATATGCTTTTTTAACGTTGTTGTCGTCAGTCGGAATATCCTCTCCTATGGAACCAATAGTTCCATATAAAGGTTCAGCTATTTTCCTACATTGTATGACAGGTGAATATACTGCAGGCTGTGTGGCTGTTCCTGAAAATGATATGCTTATTATTCTAAACTTGCTTGATACAGAGCTTAATGCGGCTCGATGTAAGTGAGATCAACAGCTATACAGTACAGCAGGCGATAAACGAAGACGCTGCAAAGGTGGGTGCAAAAACGATTAAAGAAGGCGTTCATCTTATATGTGCAGCGCTGAAGCTCTACGACATTAGACCTGTGCTGAGTGTTACATACCCTGCAAGAAAGCCGAAGCTGAAGGAGCTTCCCACAGCGGAGCAGGTAATGAATATGGTTTGCGGTACAGATATTGAACTACCGTGTCTGCTTGCAATGTGGCTGTCGCTACGTATGAGTGAGGTCCGTGGATTACAGTTCCGTGACCTAAAAGATAATGTACTTACTATATGCCGCAGTAATATTTACTTTGATGGCAGCAACATTGTTCGCGATGTTAATAAGACATACAAGTCGACGAGAAGGCAGACAATACCAGGCTACATAAAGGATCTCATAAATGCTGTTCCTCATGAAAGAGATGATGATTTTATTGTTCAGATGGAATACCAGACGCTCCGTAGCAAGTTCTATAAGCTTCTCGCTGAGTACGGCTATCATATGACCTTCCATGATCTGCGTCATTTATCAGCGAGCGTTATGCTAATGCTCAATATCCCTGATAAATATACAATGGAGAGGGGAGGGTGGTCCACAAACTCAACGTTGAAGTCGGTATATCAACATACATTCTCAGATGAGCGTAAGAAGGTTGACAAGAAGATAGACGAGTACTTAAATAGTATACTTGATGATATTGATAAATAATAGAGAAGATATATTTGTAATCCCCCTCATTAGGTGTAGAGAAAATAATGAGGGGGATAATTTATTCTATATTGAGCATATTAGTTTCTATATTTTTTAATGCAATTGTATATTCAGGAAACGCATCGCTGATTTGTGCAAAAAATTTATGGCAGAATCCACGGTGAGATTTTAAAAAATCAGAATACATCTTCGTATCAGGTTCATGGGGCATTTTATCGCTTCGCAGCACATCTACCGCAACAAGAGCCTTGAATCTGTTGGATACAGTGAATATATTATTACCTTTAGACCACGGAGGTGTTGTTCTTTTGATATAAGGGTTATTCCTGGAACTGATCTTCCTCTCGCGGAATAGGGAGTCAATGACTTCTCTGTTGAACACCGTTCGTTTGTATCCAGGCAAATACGGTTTGTTCATACGTCCATGAGGTGCTGAACACGGAGAAAAGGCATTCAGTAGGGCTAATTTCAGATGCTTTTCTACAAGCTGAATGGGCGGAAGGTACTTTGTAACGGTATTTTTGCCGTCAGTCCACGATACCTTTCTGAGATTAAAGCAGTTATTGGTGAAAATACAGCCCTCAGGATTGAAATGAGCTATTTCAATTTCTTCAAGTGAACTGGAATCAATGGCGTTAGCAGCAATCGTTGTATATGAAGTTATTTTAATCTTTTTATATTTTGTTTTTAGTCCGTATTGAGGTATATAACTGTAGTTTACATCATAGCAGTAGGGATCAGTTGAACAAATCGGAGCAGAAACATTGAATACATCATGTGAGATTTTATTATCAAATTTATCATAGACCTCAACATAGTCTGCAAGGAAAGCAAGAGAGTCATTTTTGCTGCTGTCAGGAAGCTTTATGATACACTTATCATTATATCTGTAATCATACCATTCCCGCGAACGAGCCATACGCCAGAAACTTACCTTCCCGCATTCGGTAAGATCAAGATGAGTGCCGTGTAATATTGAATGAGGCAGGAACTGTACCTTATCGGCGTCCAGCTTCAGAGCCTTATCAGTGCTCACACGTAGAACCTTAAGCTCGTTGATGAGTAAAGAGGTACTTATTATATCATATTTCCAATACATTCGCGTTTGGTAAAAAGCATTGGCGTTTGTTATACGGTTATTCTCATTTTCAACGCCAAAGCTTTCAAGCCCCGAGTCACCGAACGAATAATCTTCTAAATCTTTGACGTTCTTTGGAAAATCTATATGTTTAAGTGCATAGCACTGCCAAAAAGCCTCGTTACCTATATGACGTAATGTAGTCGGTAGAACAACCTGTTCAAGTTTGACGCAGCCCATGAAGGCTTTTTCAGATATGGAAGAAAGACCTTCGCCGAAAACAACACTTTTTACTGTGCTCCTTCTGAAAACTTCTTTACCTAATTTCCTTATACTATCGGGGATAAACAACTCGTTGAGCTCAGCCTCCATGAATACCTCAGAGCATATCTCCTCTACAGGCAGGGAAGCGATAGAGCAGGGGATAATGAGCTTTTGTGGGGCACTTCCGTGAAAACCTGTAATCTTCACGCTTTTGCTGCTCTTTCGGAAGGAATATCCCATTTCAACAGCTTCCTTTGAGGTGAGTCTTACAGCAGGTATCTTTTGCGGAACAGCTTTGAACTGTGTAGGTCTAAGAATTGTAGGAGTTTCATATTTAGTGTCATCTATAGTCTCTATTTCAGCCTTTTCGGAAACAGTTTCGGTCTTTTCCACCGCAGCTACAATAGACTTTTGATTTTCGGGAGTAAATGCAATAGACTCAGGCTTTTCATAAGGTAAGTCCACCTTTGGATGCAAAGAGCAAATAGTATTTTCTCGGCGTTTTTGAGCCTCTGCATTGTTTTCTGCAGTCTGTTGGCTTATATGGTTCTTTGCCCCGCCTTGAATAATGCGGATAAACATCTTTTGAAACAGATTCATATCATCACCTCAGTATTCGATGATTTTATAGTCTTTATAGAACGAACCAAAGTCGAGGACTTTATCGACATACATATTCTTCACAATAGGATACAGCACCCTTGCGCCACCGTCATCATAGGTGAGATAGGGAATAAAGGACTTGCTTATCTCATAAGCAGGAGGGAACTGGTTTGACACCCATCCTGGGTCGCAGGAATACACGTAGATGCCATCACGGGCAAAATCGGATGCAATAGAGTGTGTCATCATATTCAGAGATGCCTTTGCCATGTTAGTATGCACATGTCGTGCTAGCTTAGGTCGGTCTAAGAAGCGTCCCTCTACGGAACTGACGTTGATAACGAATTTCTTTCGCTTAGTATCATTGCCCATGAATTTTCTAAGTGAGTTAGTGAGAAGAAATGGTGCAGATACGTTTATCAGTTGAACTTCAAGCATTTCCTGTGGAGTTATCTCTTCAGGTTTACGTACCCATGAATTTTCATCAGGGCGTTCACCATAGTCGATTAGTTGATTTTGAGGAATAAGTCCGAAGCCTTCCTGTTTTTCGGGCTCTATTACAGGATATATTTCTTTCATTGTGAGCGAAAGCTCTGCTTCATGTGCGATAGCGGCTGCATAGTATTCACGGGACTTTTTCACGGTCTGGGCTGCATTGTTTACAAGTATATCGACAACACCACCCGAGATATCTCCGATGCACTCAACAAGTTCACCAATTCGGTCTATCCGTATGAGGTCGAAGCCTATCACTGACAAGCGGCTTGAAAACTGTTGAAAATCAGGCTCTTTCATGTACTCTTCCATTGCACTTTTGGGGTATCTTGTAATAGCTATAACTCTGGCGCCCTGACGTAGCAGCCTCAGACATACAGTATAACCTATCTTTATCCTGCCGCCTGTTACGACTGCTGTCCTTCCTGTAAGGTCAATATTCTCGGAACGCTTGATGTCTGAAAACGCCCGACATTCGGGACAGATACCGTAATGATCTATATTCCTTTTACGGCACATTAGACAGATACGCATAAGTCCTCCTAAGTAAAAAGCCTTCCGCAGAAGGCTTATAATAGTTTTGATTGTGCCCGTTGGCGGAGTTGAACCACCGTCTTCCAAGCTGTGGGGCAGGGCAGCTCTTGCGTTGAGCTATACGGGCTGTCGGGCGGCAAGCCGCATCTACTGCATGAGGACAGCAATTTTCATTAAACTACCGACAACTTGATTTTACTACATATAGAAATTATTGTCAAGAGAATTGCATTAAGTTTGTGAAATAAAAAAGATAATATTTAAAGGTGAAATAAAAAATGCTAGCGTATTTCATATTTATTATATTATTTATGCAGGGAAGGTGTGGACAACTAAACTTCAATAATTGAAAGAGAACAGCTAAAGCAGAAATTGTTTTCAATCTGAATAATTATATTCCACTCAATTATTCCAAACGAAAATTATAAAAGGCTATAAATAGACGAATATAGCTAATTAATAATATTCGAATCCCTCTCTGTCCGCTTTTTAAAAGAAGCCTGTATTTCGAGAAAAACACCGAAATACAGGCTTTTCTGTTACCTGCAGAAAACAGTTTAAACTGCGATTTTGCAGTTCCGTGTGAAAAAATAAAGACATTTTTCACACGAAGAAAAGGCGATATAATGTTATGAAAGAAGCAGCTCCTGTGTGTGGGGGAGCTGTTGTTATTATATTTGAAAAGTTGAATATTATTATTTCCTCATCAAGTGAGATGTTCTTGGTGATTAGGTGGTATAATTATTTCTCCAGTAAATTATATATTCCATCTTCTGAAAGAACGCCTCGTTTGAAATCACTCGGGAGAAGACCTGCCTCGTCGGCAGCATAGTTACGCTTCCATTCAGGGCTTCCGTAATAGTCTGACAATCGTCCAAGTATTTCGGGAGAACCATTCTCAGCCTTTTGCAGGATTCCTTCATAGTAAGTGATACGCTTAACTTGTTCCTTTATTGATTCAGGAGTAACTGGTAGTATCTTTTCGAAGCGGAACATTTCGGATATTTCACCGTCCTCATCGTGAGGATCGCGGTGATGAGCGTGATAGAATTCTACGATATGAAATCCGCAGCGGTTCACATAAAAGTGGATATTGCGTTTTTCAAAATATGGTGTAACGGTCTCTCAGACCGTTATTTCGGGGTGTATAGTTTCTATTTCACACCACGTCGCATATCCAATACCTTTGCTGTGAACAGCAGGAGATACGAACAGCAATACAAGCTCTCCATGGTCATATTCTGTTTTGATTACTACGCCGCCAACAATTTTGTTGTCCTGCAAGATACGATATGCCATTCCTTCGTCAATCGCACGAGATATAGTGTCATGAGAAATTATCTCTCCATCTTCTTCAAAGTGATCATCTCGTTGACTAAATTCTTCCAAAGCTCCATAATTGAAAGCTTTCTGATTATTTCTGATGAATTGTTCACGGTCGCTGTTATCGAGATGAACAATGTTAACATTTATTCTTTCGCTCATACTAATCATATCCTTTATTATAGTATAGACATATATATGGAGTATGTCAAGCTAGCAGGTATGGTTTTGCTCAACGTTTATATATGATAATAATGCTGTATATATCTTAATACATATTTTTTCAATGTTAATTCAATAATTGTTTGCTATTATAATATTCGTCTTAATAATATTCTAAATGAAAGGAAAGCATCATAAAAAAAACTATTTCACTTATAACAGCAATAATCACACTGTTTTCATTGACGTCATGCACAGATAAAGCTCTTTCTCCGCAAGAAACTAAAGTTACAAAAATGAGCTATGAAGATAAGTTTTTCCAGATTGGAAAAATCAATGAGATCAATATAGAGATTGGAGAAACTGAGTGGAAGGAACTCCTTGAAAATGTTTCTGACAAAAAGTATTCTTCATGTAATATTACAATAAACGGAGAAAAACTTTCAAATGTTGGTATAAGAGCAAAAGGCGGCAGCAGTCTTGATGATGTGAAAGCAATGGGAGATTCTGACAGATACAGCTTCATGCTGAAGTTTGATAAATATACCGAGGGGCAGACATATAATGGCCTTACCAAGCTTTCGCTGAATAATAATCTTGGTGATGCAACACAGATGAAAGACGCGATAGCATATGATATGTGCCGATATATAGACCTTGAAGCTCCGTTATGCAACTATGTGAAAATATCACTTAATAATGAATATTTTGGCTGCTATCTGGCGGTAGAGCCTGTAGATAACGACTTTTGTCAGCGTAATTACGGAGATATTAACAGTTCCGTATACAAGCCTTTTCATAATCTTTCATATACGGGTGATGATGAAAGTGATTATGATGGAATCACAGAAGATACAGTTATTGAAGGCGATAAAGATTCACTGAAAAAAGTCATTACTGCATTGGAGTCTGTTGACAGTGGAAAGGATATTGAAGCTTATGTTGACATTGACAATGTAATGAAGTATCTTGCAATACAGACTATGGTCGTAAATCTTGACGGCTTGACTGGTCAAAATGAGCATAATTACTTCCTCACTGAAAAGAGGGGGAAGATAAGCCTTATACCATGGGATTATAATCTTGCATGGGGCGGTTATATGGATTTTGGAGAAGACGAAATGTTCGGCGAAGATGCATTTGGTGGTGAAACCGAAGATTTTGAAGATATTGATGAATCAGAATGGGAAGCTAAATGGGAAGAATGGTATAATAACCTAAGCGATGAAGAAAAACAAAGACTAGATGAAGCTGAAGAAGCTGCAATAGCAGCCATGCCATCAATGGTAGTTAATTTTCCTATTGACACCCCGTTTACATGTAATCTTTACGATAGATCATTTTTTATGAAATTACTTGAAAATACTGATTATAAGGCAAAATACTATGGTTACTTATCTAAGCTGTCATCAGAATATGTAAAAGGTGGAAAGCTTGATAGGACGATTGAAACAATAATGCAGGAGATAGGTAGTATTACGGGAACAGAGAAAAACGCATTCTTTAATAATGATGAATTCAAAGAGGGAGTTTCAGTTCTAAATCAGGTAATAAAGAGACATTCTGATTCTATACTTGGTCAGATCGGAGGGGTTATTCCTTCAACATGGGAAGGACAAGAAGCAGAACCTGACAAGCTTATTAACTGTGATGATATTGATATTTTAAAAATGGGAGGAACATAATATGGCAATCTTTATAATTTCTATATTATGCTGAATCGACTTCTTTGACTTACAGTTTCAATAATAATAGGGAATTCACACGACTAAAATGTAGTATAAAGATATTGAAAAGCAGCAGGTAGTATCTTGGCTCTTCTCTGAACAACAGCTGAAACTGAGACTGATTTTTTATTAAGACCATAAAACTCCATAAGTTCACTGCCAAGTGTCTGGCTGCCCATGCCGAGAATGAATCTCATTGTTTTTGAGAATGACAGCTCGCTTTTACGAACAAAATCTCTCTTTGGATCAACTACGAAATCAGAGATATTATTCTCAATGTTGCTGATAAGAGCGTTAAGCTTGTTTTTGACGATATTACAGTATTTTTGCACGGTAAAACCTCCAATCAGATGTGTATATCTGATTAGCTGCGCCGCACATTTTTGGCTGTTTGTCAATGCTTTTTGCGAAAATTTACATTTTATACATAAAAATAATCACAGGATCATTTCTGATTCCTGTGATTATTTTGCTGTGCGCTCGGCAGCGCACGTATCTAAAGGGTGAAAGTCCCGAATCCGCCCGACAGTGGGAAGGATACAGCCAAAGCCAAGGGTGTCCATCGTGAGATGGAATCTGAAGGAAGGCGGAGGCAAAGCTCTGGTCTGACGAA
>NZ_JAGCFH010000313.1 GCF_017650195.1 Ruminococcus sp.
CAGTCTTTTCTTGACCTTCTCTCTCCTCAACTGTTTCCAGTCTCAGAAAGGAATCTCAAGGGTCGTTACTTTTTTATTCGCATTGTTCAATTTTCAAGATGCTGTTCACTATCTCTTCTCGAGACAGCTTTAATATTATATCACAGAAGATTTTCTTTGTCAATAGTTTTTTGAAAATTTTCTGAGATTTTTTTATTGTCACTTCAGAAGAGCTTATCCATGCTGCACCCGCAGACTCACTGTTTTTCGCTCTCTTGCGGCGACTTAATTATTATACCACGCAGGTAGCCCAAAGTCAACACGGAATAATCAACAAGCTTGACTATTATTTCAAATCGAATTGTGTCTAATTTTACGACCCGCTGAAAGTTAATGTCAGCCGCTTCTCATCGTGGTTTTCCTTGAACGACACTGACACAGAACCACTCAGGCTGCTTCCGGAGCTTTCTATAATAGAAAGAACCCTTTTCTCGTCGCTCATTATTGTCCTGAATTTGTCGTAAATATCGTAGCTGGTGAACTTTATCTCTATAGTATTTCTTCCAGCGCCAAGTTCGCGCTTCACTATGCTCTCAGCTTCCGCAACAGTTGCGGCATACAAGCCGTTTCTCTTATAGTAGTTCCAGTCATCCTTGATACATATATAGGGTTCAAACAGTTCATTATCAGGATTATGAGAGTCTAAAAAATCAGAATCTGGGCGTAAGAAATACTCTCTCCTCACTTCACCGTAAATATCGGTATCCGACCACGTAACGTCTATATTGTACCAGTCTACACCTATGCAAACCTGATTCCATGCGTGATTTTCGTCGGTATCGGTAGTTCCGGTTATAAGGACACTCCTCAATCCAATTTGTGAAGCAAGTAGATTGAAAGCCTTGGCATAGCCCTCGCAGTTGGCTTTGCCTTCCACAAGGCAGCCATAGGCGGTGGAGGAGTAAGCCTCGCCTATGTCATCGGTATATTTACAGTTATTAATTATATAGTTACTGATATAGCTCACCAAATAATAATCGCCGCGAAGCTCCCGGGCTCCGTCAACAACGTCCTGCACAACTTCCTCCAGCTGTTTACGTTTAAGACTGTTGTCACCTTTCTCTCTGTATGCTATCTTTGCATCGCGTACGCGTTTTCCAACGTAATAGACGGAATCGAGATAAAAAAAGCCACCCTCCTGCTTTTCAAGGATACGGTACACCTTTGCATATTCCTCACCTTTGACGTCAATGGGAAGAGCTATAGTTTCCTGCTCCTGCTCAATGCCTCTCAATAGGGAGGAATATACTGCTTTTTCCTTCATATCGAGCTGACTATAAATAGGTCTGACCGACGCTTCCGCATATGTCAAGTATTCAGCATCGTCGGGCATCTTGGTCGTCAAGTCCGAATCCAGCACATACATGGCTGCTGCGCCCGCCAGTATCGCACAAGAAGCTATTATCGTAACTGTCGTAGTTTTATTAACCAAGGTCAGTTCTCCGATATCATAACAGTATTGTTCTTTATTTTGAATGACGGCAGATTCTCCACGAACTTGCTGAACTTGGAGTAGCCGAAAGTCTTTACGTCAAATTCGGGTATCTTCGCGCAAAGCTGCTTTTTGAGCTCTCCGAGATTATAGCCCTTTGTCCCGTTGGTGCGTACTATCGCTGCAAGAGCTGTTTCTATCCGTTCAAGATCTGTCATGCTGGATTTCTGTGAAACCAGGATACTGCTACCCACCTGTCTGAAGCTGAGGCACTCAAAGTCCTTAAGGAACTGAGAGAACTTTGAATACCCGTAGTTTCTAACATCGAAATCCGGATAACGGTTAAGAAGTCTGCTACCCAGCTCTCCTATATTTATCTCGTCCTGCAAATTTGCGTTTTCGGTTATGATACGTACGATAGCAGTCTCAAGTGTCTTGAGTTCAAGTTTTTCGGTTTCACCTGAGCTTTGAAGTTCCTCGTCAGCCAGTATCTCAAGATACTTAAAAGCGTTGCATGCTGTACTGAAGGGCTTTGGGGTTTTCTGCTCGCCCATGCCTATAACATGCATGCCCGATTCACGCAGACGTATGGCAAGTCTTGTGAAATCGCTGTCGCTGGAAACTATGCAAAAGCCATCGATATTATGTGAATAGAGAATATCCATAGCGTCAATTATCATAGCTGAGTCTGTAGCATTCTTGCCAGTGGTATAGCTGTACTGCTGTACCGGCGTGATAGCGTTGTCGAGAGCCATGTTCTTCCAGCCGGCAAGATTTGGTCTCGTCCAGTCACCGTAAACCCTCTTATAGGTAACAACACCGTAGTTGGACACCTCGTCGAGGATATATTTCGTATACTTCGCCGCCACATTATCAGCGTCGATCAGAACAGCGTATCGCATTTCCTTTTCCATTTTCTCACTCCTGTAGCGTCTTGCCGTCAAAACGGCAGATAGTACTTTTATTATAACATTTTTATTTAATTTTGTATATAGTAATTCCGCACAAAAGCCTATTAGCGCCTTTGTGCGGAATTATGAGAATATAGTTATTATTCGTTATACGACGAGTAAGGATACTCGTTCTCTCCATCGGAGAAGCTTTCCTTTCCCCAGTGGTATGAAGGCATATAGTCCTCGCTCTTTCCTGCAATATCGTAGGAGACAGTCTTTTCATAAATGAATTTGCCCGTCCTGCGGTATATGACGCGTTTACGCTCTCCCTTTGACTCCACATAATAAAGAGTATTGCGCCCATCTGGAGTATCGAACTCGTTCAGATACATCATCTCAAAAGCGTTTTTATTATTGAAGGCAACAGCTGCCACAGCACCGCCGCAAAGCAGAACGATAAGGGTAGTCACCACAACTATAGCCATGCCATTTCCACCCTTTGCAATTTTCTCTGCAAGAAAGAACAGCGCGCTCAGGCACACCACAGGCACTAGAGTAAATACCGCTATATTCGCAATAATTACCTGTGTTACTCTTCCGAAGGCAATAAAAGTACCCGGACGGTCATACCAGTAAAAAAGGCGTATCAAAATGCAGCATATTACCGCTACTGCAACAAGTATCCATTTTATAATTCCCACAGCTTTGAGTATTTTCATATTCCTGAATTCCCTCTTAACTGTGTTTTTCTTCATATTATATCTTCGGCTCATAACTTATCTCCGATCGCAGACAATGCTTGTTTATACCGTATATCTTAAATAAAAAATC
>NZ_JAGCFH010000314.1 GCF_017650195.1 Ruminococcus sp.
AGAAGTCAAAGCTCACAACAGTAAAGGCTCTCCAGTCCATAGGCTACGATACTATCGCAAGCGGCGACAGCTATAACGACCTTGCCATGATAGAGGCAAGCAAGGCAGGTTTCCTTTTCCGCAGCACAGAGCAGATCAAAAATGATCACCCGGAGCTCCCGGCATTCGAGACTTATGACGAGCTACTTGCTGCTATAAAGAAAGCAATGGCAGAATAAAAGGGCTTAAGGCGACTTTTTGCCGCCGTCCCGGCATAAACCAGTGGAGGT
The DNA here is from genome assembly GCF_017650195.1 of Ruminococcus sp. Classification (GTDB taxonomy): domain Bacteria; phylum Bacillota; class Clostridia; order Oscillospirales; family Ruminococcaceae; genus Ruminococcus. The sequence goes on from NZ_JAGCFH010000314.1 coordinate 270, forward strand.
ATATTTATGAGCTACAGTTTCAATGCAGAAAAAGTGACAAAGGAAGTAGTTGAATGGGTACGTGACCTTTTTGAGAGAACCGCTTCTCCCACCACAAATGCCGTTATCGGCATATCTGGCGGCAAAGACAGTTCCATAGCCGCAGCGGTCTGCGCAAAGGCTCTCGGAAAAGACAGAGTTATTGGAGTACTCATGCCTCAGGGTGAACAGGGTGACATTTCCTACAGCCACCTGCTCGTGGACACTCTCGGCATAAAAAGCTACACCATAAACATCGGTGACACAGTCAGCACTTTCATGAACGAACTAAAGAAACACATGGAGCCCACTAATCAGGCAATCGTCAATACTCCAGCACGTATTCGAATGACAACTCTTTATGCAGTTGCAGCCTGCCATAACGGCAGAGTGGTAAATACCTGCAACCTCTCAGAGGACTGGGTAGGCTATTCCACAAAATACGGCGATGCTGCCGGAGACTTCTCTCCCCTTTCAGACCTCACAGTAACTGAGGTATTGCAGGTAGGCGAGGTCCTCGGACTTCCCGGTGAGCTGATACACAAGGTACCAATAGACGGTCTCTGCGGTAAGACCGACGAAGAAAATCTCGGCTTCACCTATGCAATGCTGGACAGATATATCCGCGGCGAGGATGATCTCAGTTCTGTGCCTGAGATAAAGGAGAAGATAGACCGTCTCCACAGAGCGAATCTTCACAAACTTCAGCTCATGCCCAAATACGAACAGAACAGATAAATAATTAGCCCGTGCAGCAGTACGGGCTTTTTCATATAACATGGCAAAAAACACCCCGCCCATTGTTTGTTACGGACGGGGTGTTGGATTATCAAACCGCTATTGCCTTGTCAATTTGATGCAGGGAGTGCCTTATCTCCTGCCATCTTTCATCATCGAGCTCTGAATTCAGTACAAATCTGTGTATCCTGCCATCATGTCTGACATGGACAGCCGTGAGATTCTCACAGCCTGCAAAGGCGTGTCTGCCTATCTCCTTCAAAGCGGAGGGAATTGTCAGCTCACACAGATTGCGGCAGCCCTTGAATGCATACCAGCCCAGCCTTTCAGTGCCTTCAGGAAGAGCAATACATCTCAGGTTCTCACAGTCGCTGAATGCTGTATCCGAAATCACCTTAACAGTTTCGGGTATCAGTATCCTTACAAGATTAGTACAGCCATTGAAAGCGCCCTCACCAATAATGTCTACATCATCGGGAATGAAGATCTCGGTGACGTTTTTCTCGTCCTTGTACCTTTTGAGTACGCCTTTTCTGATCTTGTAATTCATTTACTATTCTCCTCAATTTGTATTGGTCAACACCAATCCCATTGAACCTCTTTTTCTTTTATTGGTTCATTTTTTTATGTGCCGCGCAAATTCTATGTTTTTCAAGGAACTTGCGCTCCCCGAACAGAGTTCGGGGCAATAATCGGCTTATGTCGATTACTTAAGATACAATTAGTATAACATAATTAATCATAAAAGTCAATGAACGCCGGGGACTTTTCCCCTATATTTGGTAACTTGCACAAAATTACCCTCCCCTGTTTGAAGGGAGGGCAAAATATACTTTTAATTTAAGCTATTCGATGGATTTAAGTGATTCAGCCATGTTTATTCGTTCCAGTTTCAGTTCCATGAAAAGATCAACAGCGAAGTTGAAAATGAAGGTGAGTACGATGCTGTACAGGAAGCTGACAGGCAGTATCCTGACACTGAAATCCACAAGGTCCACCTTTATCTGCGCCATTACAAAACGATGAAGGAATACTCCGGCAATGCTTCCTGCAGCTATCCCCATAGCGGTAAGAGCAAGATTCTCGCGGAGCACGTAAGCCGAGGTCTCGCGCCTGAAAAAGCCGAGTACCTTAATAGTAGCGATCTCTCTCACTCTCTCGGTGATATTGATATTCGTAAGGTTATAGAGAACTATGAATGCAAGACCGGCAGCACATATAATTACTATCAGCACTATATAGTTAAGACTGCTCATCATCTTACTGAGTCTCTCCTTCAGTACATCAAACTTGAGCATCTGCATGATATGGCTGTTTTTGGATATCTCCGCAGAAGCCTGATTCTCATCCACCCCCTCTTTGAAGTTGATGAAGGCATAATTCAGAGGAAGCTTTTCTCCGAGCTGAGCTTCCATAGTATCCTTTCTGATAAAGACCACATTATAAACATGATTCTCAAATATACCCGTTACCTTAACGTTAAGCTCACGCATATTTTCATCTCTGAGCCTCATAGTACCGCCCTTTTCTATCCCGAAGCGCTCGGCTATGCTATGGCTTACGATTGCTTCTCCTTCAGTTGGAGGGGCAATAGGCTCTCCATTCATATCCCTGAGTACGAAGTATTTATCCATATCCTCAAAGCTTTCCACCGCGTTGATGGTAACGCTCTTCACTCTTTTACCATAAAGAAGATCCCACGCTCCTGTATAAAGCAGGATATTCTCCTTTGTATTTTCATTCAGCACGGTGAGAAGATCCTCAGGCGGCTCATCCTCCACGTTCCTAAGCGCAGCAGAAGCATCTGCTACCTGTATCTCGTCATACTGAGTATCTGCAAAGCCTGCGATTGAGTCCTTTATTCCGAAACCTGTGAGCAGCAGAGCCATACAGCCGCCTATGCCGAGTATCATCATAAATAGGCGCTTTTTATAGCGGAAAATATTACGGATAGATACCTTTTTAAGGAACTTTAGCCTTTTCCATATAAATCCCACGCGCTCAAGGAGCACTCGTTTACCTGCCTTTGGAGCCTTTGGACGCATAAGAGCAGCGGCTGTTTCTGCAAGCTCTAGTCTACAGCTGAACCACGTAACGCCTATTGAGCATACAAGTGAAACAAGGAGGGCAATCAGCGCAAGCTTTACGCTGAAAAGGTAGTGTATTGGAAGTTCAAGGTACATCAACTCATAGGATTTCCATATTATCTTCGGGAAAATGTATGTGCCGGCTCCGTATCCGAAGATGCAGCCTATGACTGCGGCTGTTCCGGAATAGAACATATACTTTCCCATTACAGTACCCTCGGAATAGCCCAGTGCTTTCAAGACTCCTATCTGAGTACGCTGCTCTTCCACCATACGACTCATAGTCGTCATACATACAAGCGCAGCCACCAGGATAAAGAAAACCGGGAATACCCTTGCTACCTGAGCCACGATATCGGAATCGCTCTCAAAGCATGAATATCCGATATTGGTATTTCTTCCAAGGACATATGTATCTGGCTTTTTAAGCTTTGCTAGTTCAATTTCGCCATTGCGCAGCTCCTCCTCCGCATCACTTATCTGATTTTCAAATTCTGCAAGAGAATTTTCATAGTCAGAAAGACCGCTTTCGTAATCAGCAAGAGCCGCGTTATACTGCTCCATTCCTGAAGCATACTGCTCTGGCATGATATCTCTTATCTGCTCCAACTGAGCAAGCTGTTCATCAAGCTGAGCTTTTCCATCATCGAGATCTTTTTTTGCTTTATCAAGCTTTTCTTGACCGTCCTTTCGGTTCTTTTCAAGCTCCTCTCTGCCGTCGTCGAGCTTTTTCTCAGCCTCACTGTATATCTCGTCAAAACGCATATCCGCACGGGACTGCGCTATTTTCTCCCACTGCTCTTCTCTGCCGTCCATATATTCGTCATACTCGTCCGAATAGATATCGTGATCCTGATCGAACCTCACATAAGCCTCAGTATAAACGTCAAGGTCGAAGGCTTCCTTAGGGAGGTATACAAAGGCTCTTATCTCTCCGTTTCCAACCGAAGAATTGCCTCTCTCGAAATTGATATACAAAGACGAATCGACAGAACCCACGATATTGAACATATCATGTCTGAGCGTATTTTTCACGGTTTCGGAATTATCGTCCGACAGATATATCCTGCCTCCTACCGAAACCTTTCCCGATTCTATGAGACATTCATCGCTGCTTTGCGGCATTCTACCCTCTACCAACTTTATGCCGTTGATATTTTCCGTTATGGTATGCAACCTCATAACATATTCATTCGTGCCTGCCGTAATTATATCGAGACTGTACGCTCCCTCTGCATAGCGGACATCGCTTCGATTGCGGAAGTCTGCGATATCCTCCTCATTCCAGCCCAGAGCCGATAGAAGTCTGTAATCGTAGAACTGGTTCTCGTCAAGGAACCTGTTGACTGTATCCACCATAGCCGGAGTAGTGATTCTTACGCCCGTGAAAAAGCCTACTCCGAGAGCTATTATAGCCATTATAGCGAAAAAGCGCCCGAATGTGCCGCGTATCTCACGAAGTGTATTCTTTCTTACTGCCTTTCCCATAGTTTCACCACTCTATATCCTTTATATCCACGATATTCTCATTCATTCGCACGCTAGATATCGTACCGCTCTTAACAGTTATTATGCGGTCGGCCATAGGAGTTATAGCTTGATTGTGGGTTATTACCACTACGGTCATACCGTTCTTTCGGCAGGTATCCTGCAAAAGTTGTAGCACTGCCTTTCCTGTTGCGTAGTCCAGAGCGCCTGTAGGTTCATCGCACAGGAGAAGCTTCGGATTCTTTGCAAGGGCTCTCGCTATAGCAACACGCTGCTGCTCACCGCCGGAGAGCTGTGCAGGAAAATTCTGAATGCGCTCCGCAAGTCCCACCTGCTCCAGTACCTTCCGTGCGTCGAGAGGCTCCCTGCATATCTGCGCAGCCAACTCTACATTCTCAAGAGCCGTCAGATTCTGCACAAGGTTATAGAACTGAAAAACAAAGCCCACATCGTAGCGCCTGTAAGCGGTCAGCTTCTTCTTGCTTAGAGCCGATATCTCCGTACCATCTAGGTATACGTTTCCGCTTGTAAGGGTATCCATACCTCCGAGGATATTGAGTATAGTCGTCTTTCCTGCGCCGGAGGCTCCGACGATAACGCAGAATTCTCCCCTGTTTATCTCAAAATTCACGTCGTGAAGGGCGTGTATCTCTACCTCGCCCGTCTTGTAGGTTTTTTTCACATTTTTAAATTCAACGTAAGCGCTCATATTAATCCTTTCATCAGTTAGACGTATTAGTCTCGCCACACCGTGCATGGACATAGGCGTTCGTCGGGTTCACACTGTACTTGATACAATACATTTATTCTCCCCGGCGAAACTGTTAGGCAAAGCATCTCTCGGCCCATGTATGGCGGTACGATAATTATCCTTATGACATAGAAAAATTATAGCACATTTCGCACAGGGTGTAAAGGAAGCTCAAAAAACACATCATAATTTCATCAAAATCATCATATTTTATGTTTACAGCAAACAAAAAATGCGCTATAATGTTAGTAATAAATATTCACCCCTGAAAGGAGCGAAAAACATGAAAATGATAAAGCGGATCTTATCCGCAGCCGCTTCGCTGTGCATGCTGACATCCCTTACAAACGCATTTCCGGCGGCAGATACTGCAGCGGCAGCCACAATAGTAAGCATTTCGCCTTATGACGTATACGACATAAACGGCGGAAAATTTGAGGGCTGGGGCACATCCCTATGTTGGTGGGCTAATCGTATAGGCTATTCTGACAATCTTTCGCAGAAGGCAGCTGAGACCTTTTTTAGCACTGACGGGCTTGGACTGAACATCGCCCGCTTCAATATTGGCGGCGGTGACAACCCATCCCACACTCATATAACCAGAACCGACTCAAATATGCCGGGCTATACTAAGTATAATAACGGCTCTGTCACTTACGACTGGAGCGCTGACGCTAATCAACGCAATGTGCTTAAACGCTGTATCGAAGCGGCAGGCAACGATATGATAGTGGAGATGTTCTCAAATTCTCCCCCATATTATATGACAAACAGCGGATGCAGCTCTGGAGCAGTAAACTCCGGCGAAAACAATCTCCGCGACGACAAATATAACGATTTCGCAGAATACTTAGCTGAGGTCACAGCACACTACGAAAAGGACTGGGGCATACATGTACAGAGCATAACCCCCATGAATGAGCCCTATACCGACTACTGGGGAGCCTACAGCAACAAGCAAGAGGGCTGTCACTTCGATCAGGGTTCCTCTATGGACAAGATATATCAGGCGCTCTCATCCTCACTGAAAAAGCGCGGTATAAACGATATCATTATTAGTGCCTGCGACGAATCTGTAATAGATACCCAGATAAGCTCGTGGAACAAGATGTCCGACACCACAAAGGCTCTTATAGGCCGTATCGACACCCACACCTATGGCGGCAGTCAGCGTGCCGAGCTAAAAAATACTGCTATAAATGCAGATCGTAACTTGTGGATGAGTGAAGTTGACGGCGGATCCACCGCAGGAAGCAATGCAGGCGAAATGGGAGCTGCACTGTGGCTTGCCGACCGCATAACCCTTGACTGCAACGAGCTCAACTGCTCCGCATGGATCCTCTGGCAGGTCATTGACAATCATATATCCTCAGTCGGCATGAACGGAAATAAAGACAAGGGAATGATAAACACTCAGGGCGGCTACTGGGGACTTGCCGTTGCAGATCACGACAGCAATAATATCATACTCACAAAGAAGTATTACGCAATGGGACAGTTTTCACGGTATATCCGCCCCGGCATGACTATGCTGAAATGCAGCGGAAACTGTGTGGCTGCTCTTGATACTGTGAACAATAAGCTGGTCATCGTTGCCACAAACGACGGTTCCTCCGATAAAGACCTTGTATTCGACCTGTCCGGCTTTGATTCCGCAGGAACCTCAGCCACAGCCATACGCACCAGCAATTCTGAGAGCTGGAAGGATATAGGAAATATCAGCGTATCCGGCGGTGGTCTTGCAGTCTCACTCGCAAAGCAGTCCGTAACTACCTTCATCATCGACGGAGTAAAGGGCGGCGGAGCCCTGACGGACAGGATAACCGTCACATCAGGAATGGTGAACGGCTCAGCCTCATGGAACAGCGACTCCTCCACTGACTGTACAAAGGCTTTCGATGGAAACATCTCCACATTTTTCGACGGAGTTTCCGACGGCTGGGTACAGGCAGACCTCGGTCAGCTCTACGACCTGTCCGCACTCGGCTATGCTCCGAGAGCCGGGTATGAATACCGTATGGGAGACGGACGCTTCCTTGCATCGCAGGACGGTCAGAACTGGACGACGCTTTACACCGTAAAAAGCAAGCCCTCCTCCGGTATGCACTATGTAACAGCTCTTTCCGGAGATACCACAGCCCGTTACGTAAGATATGAGGTGCCCTCCGGAGCGCCGAAGAACGACTACAACAACGACAGCGCATACTGTGCGAATATCGCTGAGATAGCCCTGTATGGAACTCCTCACGGGCAGTCCTCGTCTGCAAAATACGACAGGCTCGATCCTGTTTCCGGCAGCGGAAGCTCCTCATGGAAGGACACCGCCTCAGTTACCTTTGAAAAGGCTTACGACGGCGACATGAACACCTATTTTGACGGACTTGAGGGCGGATATGTCACTCTCGACCTGGGCAATATCTGCACTTTAAAGAATATTGCCTACTGTCCCCGCGAGGGCTACGAAGCCCGTATGATTGGCGGATATTTCAGCGTATCCGCAGACGGTACGAACTGGAAGAGAATATATACCGTTGAGAGCAAGCCTGCCTTCCGTATGAATTTTACACCGGAATTTGACAATATTACCGCACGGTACGTCCGTTATGAGGTACCTACGGGAGCTCCGGCAAGTCCGCTCAGCAGCGACAGCGTATACCTCTGCAATGTGGCTGAGATAGCGGTATACGGCACCGCAGGTACAGAAGCTCTCACAGGTGATGTTAATAACGACGGTGACGTAAACGTTGCCGACCTTATGGCATATCAGCGCTATATCCTGAAAAACGGAGCGCTTGCTGCTCCTGAGAATGCCGATATAAACGGTGACGGAACAGCAGATGTATTCGATATGATAAGTCTGAGAAAGCTTTTAATTTCAAAAATAAATTTCACCTGACTGTAATTGCGGAAATATCCGTCCAAAAAGACCTGCAAATAAAAGTCAAGCCCTAAATTGAAAAAAATCAGAAAAGATTTTCCAGTTCAAAAAAGAGTACGACAAAAAGACTGCCGAAGCAGCCTGAAAAAATTATTCATTGAAATGGCAGAGTTACGCTGAGGCTTCTGCGGCAGTTAAAACTTCTTTTACTCTTGCATAGTAAATACGAAGGAACTTGTTTGCAGCGGCATTCATGTATGAATAGTAATGCTTTCCTTCAGATTGTTTCTTGATCAGAAAATCGTACACAGGGTTATCGACTGGTTTGGTTTGCAACAGCACCTGCATAATGATGAAAAGAGTTCTTCGAAGAGCTCCTGCACCTTTCTTTGTCATACAATTTGATTTTGAAATTTTCTGACCGGAATCATTGTTCTCGCTGTCATAACCAAAGTAAGCGGTGATTGCCTTTCTGCTATGGAACCGTCTTGGATCACCGATCTCAGCAATCAGCTGAGGCCCTACAGCTTTACCAACACCGTACAAGGACATAACAGTATCGTACTCTGGAAGCTGAGCTGCTACACGGTTCATTTCAAGCTGAATAGCATGACAGTTCTCAGTGGCTGAATTAAACATTTTTGCCGCTTGTATAACGGCAAAAGCAGTTGATTCTTCTGAAGACACACTACTGATGCACTCTTTTGAGAAATCATGTATTTTCTTACACGATGTTTCGGTGAAGTAATAAGAATTGCTGTTGCACCACTTCTTGTACTTTCTTGAAAAAGCCTTGATAGAGAGCTTTGAAATCATATCGCAGTGAGGAAATGCCAATACAAAGTCAACCCATTTTTCGTGACCGTCTGATTCTCTTGAAGGTGATGTGAACAGCTTATTTATTCCAGGAAATGTCAGGTCAAGTAATGATATGAGGTTATTGTTCATCATGGTCTTTAACTTAGAAGCCTGCTGATACTGCCTGTTCAGCAGTTTCAAGGACTTTCTTAAGTCTCCCTGAGGGATATATTCCTTCAGATCAACCCAATAGCTTAATGCATAAGAGGCGATTTTCAAAGAGTCCTTCTTATCGGTTTTAGGCTTTCTTAATGTGTTTCCACCGAAGTCACTGATAAGCACAGGATTGACTACGGAAACAAATACATTTTGTTCGTGGAGGTAACGGGCAATGGGTTCATAATAGTTTCC
>NZ_JAGCFH010000315.1 GCF_017650195.1 Ruminococcus sp.
ATTCAGCTTCCAATCTACTATTAATCATTCTACTAATCACACTACTCAAATTTACTAAGGAACTGACTATGAAAAACTTAATAATTGATTATGTACCAATCGATGAACTTAAACCTTACGAGAGGAATGCAAAGCTTCATCCGAAAGAACAAATCGAGCAGATCAAGAAGTCTATCAATGAATTCGGCTTTAATGATCCGGTCGCTGTGTGGAAGAAAAATGAAATAATCGAAGGCCACGGCCGCTTGATAGCTGCCAAAGAATTAGGCCTCACAGAGATTCCTATCATTCGGCTTGATGATCTTACTGACCAGCAGCGCAAGGCTTATATGCTGGCTCATAATAAGCTCACCATGAACTCCGACTTCGATTTGGAACTGCTCACTAAGGAAATTGAAAGCATTATTGACTTTGATATGACAGATTTCGGCTTTGACAACTTATTTGAAGATGATACTGTTGTTGAGGACGATTATACTGAACCTCTGCCTGAGGAACCCAAAGCAAAGCTCGGTGATATGTACCAGCTCGGCAGGCACAGGCTTATGTGCGGAGACTCTACCTCGCAGGAAGATGTACAGAAGCTTCTGGGCGGCCAGCAGGTTGACATGGTCCTTACAGATCCGCCGTATAATGTGAACTATGAAGGTACCGCAGGCAGAATTATGAATGATAATATGGAAAGCAACGAATTCAGGCAGTTCCTGCGAAAAGCTTTCATGAATATTAAGTATGCTTTGAAGCATGGCTCCACCTTCCATATCTGGTATGCTGATTCCGAAGGCTACAACTTCCGTGGAGCCTGCGCTGAGGCAGGACTTATAGTACGGCAGCAGCTTATATGGGTAAAGAATAGCGCTACTATAGGCAGGCAGGACTTCCAGCACCAATATGAAAGTGTTTTATCCGGTTTAACGTTTGATGAGAGCGTTCAGGAGCCGCAGGAAGGTTTTTCACCTTGCTTGTATGGCTGGAAGGATGGTGCCGCTCACAAGTGGTTTAAAAAGCGCAAAGAACGTGATGTCATGTTCTTTGACAAACCCAGAGCTTCAAAAGAGCATCCGACAATGAAGCCGGTACTGCTCTTTGACTATGAGATGCAATGCAATACGAAGCCTGGTGACAGCGTGCTTGATTTGTTCGGCGGATCCGGCACACTTATCATTGCAGCTCAACAGAATAAGCGCACTGCTTATGTTATGGAGTATGATCCTAAATACGTTGATGTCATTATTGACAGATGGGAGAAGTTTACAGGAGACAAGGCGGTTAAGCTGAATTGAGGTGATTGAATGGCAGGTAGACCGAAAAAAGAGTTCGATGCAAAAACATTTGTAGATCTTGTCGGACTCGGCTGCGATCAGCAAGAAATATGTTGGTTTTTCCGAGATGAAAACGGCAAGCCTGCAAATATCGACACATTATCTCGATGGTGTAAAAGAACATTCAAAATGAATTTTCAAGAGTATTCAGCGCAAAATAAGGGGCTGGCCTTGAAAATTAAACTTCGGAAGGCTGGTTGGAGACTCGCTGAAAGTAATCCGTCAGTACATATATTCTACTGCAAGAACTATCTCGGAATGACTGATAAGCAAGAAATGGTCCAGGAAACAACTCTTGGGGTTTCTGATGGATTTATGGAAGCGCTGAACGGTACTGCTGCAGATGACTGGAGTGAGGACAATGAAAGCGAGGACATTGAGGACAGCGACATTTAAGTTTCAACCATTCTCTAAGAAACAGCGTAAGCTCCTTAATTGGTGGTGTGATAACTCTCCAGTAAAAGATTATGATGGGATAATAGCAGACGGAGCTATAAGAAGCGGTAAATCTCTGTCAATGTCCTTATCATTTGTTATATGGGCGATGCAGAGCTTTGACGGTCAGAACTTTGCTATGTGTGGAAAAACTGTAGGCTCTTTCCGAAGGAATGTATTATTTTGGCTCAAGATAATGCTGAAAGGCAGAGGTTATGTGATTGAAGATAGCCGAAGTGAGAATCTGTGTACAGTATCCAATGGCGATATAACTAATTACTTTTATATCTTTGGCGGTAAGGACGAACGGTCGCAGGATCTGATTCAGGGTATTACACTCGCAGGCATTTTCCTTGATGAGGTTGCTCTTATGCCTGAGAGCTTCGTGAACCAAGCCACGGGCCGTTGCTCTGTTGATGGTTCAAAAATGTGGTTCAATTGTAACCCTTCATCACCTTCACATTGGTTTAAGGTCAAGTGGATAGATAAGGCAAATGACAAACAACTGCTATATCTTCATTTTGTAATGGATGATAATTTGTCATTATCTGAAAAGGTGAAGGCCCGATACCGTAAAATGTACACAGGCGTTTTTTATGATAGATTCATTCTCGGCTTGTGGGTAATGGCACAAGGCTTGATTTATCCTATGTACAAAGATGCATTTGAAGAACCACCGCTTGCTGAAGAAGGTGAAAAATGCATACCGATAGCTAAAAAGCTTTATCGTGTTCCGCAGCAATATGCCATAAGCATTGACTATGGTACTATGAATGCATTTTCGGTTACACTATGGGGCAAATATCACAATGTATGGTGGGGCATAGATGAATATTATTATTCGGGACGTGAACAAGGGATCACGAAAACCGATGATGAATATTATGCAGATATGGAAGAATGGCTAAAATATATTGATGGACGTTTATATACAGTTATAGATCCCTCTGCAGCTTCATTTATTGCTCTGCTCAAAAAGAATACAGCCAGGTACAACGTCAAGAAAGCAAAGAATGACGTAATAAAGGGCATTGAACAAACAATGGTTGCATTACAAAGAGGCATTATTAAATTTTCTCCTAAGTGTCAAAACACTAAGAAGGAATTTGGAAGCTATGTTTGGGATGACTCAGAAATAGAGGATAGACCAGTTAAAATTAACGATCATGCTATGGATAATATCAGGTATTTTGTCGCAACAACAGGAATAGCTAAATCTCAAATTGATTATGAGCCTATATGGAATTAAAGAGAGGTGTTTACATTGCTTACATATTCTGATTTGGTAAAATGTGGCGATGATGAAGAGAAGCGAATGAGGTTTGCTGAAAACGCAATCTCGGACTTTCAAAATTCAGATGAGTATAAATGGGCAGATAAGTCTTTAAAATATTATGATATCGAAAATCCGGAAATAGAAGCTGTTGAGAAAATCATCTATGATATGAAGGGCGTAGCTCATAAGGACCTGATATCACCGAATCACAAGA
>NZ_JAGCFH010000316.1 GCF_017650195.1 Ruminococcus sp.
CAAAAATCTACATAATGCACAAAGTTTACGCCTATTATTACAGCATTATCACAAGATAAATGTTTTATGTCATAGAATAGGCTCTTCTACCTATTGCAGAAGAGCCTAAGATCATATATCTATTGCAACTGTTTTTTTAAGTTCAAACGAATACAGAATTGCTTCCTTTACTCTTTTGCCGGTAGTCAGTTCAACTGCGGCTTTATAAAGCTGAAGCTGCATGGTATAACGCTCCTTAAGCTTTGAAAGAGACGCTCCTCTGTCTGATTTATAATCCACGATAACAATGCCATCAGGTTCTTCAAACATAAGATCAATAATTCCCTTTATCATACCATTTGAGTTCTTAAATTTATCTATGATCTCATTGCTGAGTCGTAGCTCGCTCAGCGCTACCATGAATTTCTTTTCTCGGACATATTTTAGAGAGCTACATATTCTTTTATATAAAGCACTTTCAAAGAATGCAGAAGCATTTTCTGCGTTAATGGACTTTGCCTCTGTAGCGCTGATATATCCGTTCTCTTCTACTTTTTTTATTTCCGAAACTATATCATCAGAAGCCTTCTCAAAATCGCAATATTGGAAAAAAGTATGTATCGCAGTTCCTCTTTCGGCTCCAGACAGTTTTGACCCAATAGATTTAAAGCGAGGCCGCTTAAGCTTGAAATCAAATTTTTCCTCCTGATTTTCAAGTTTTTTTGCAATTTGAGTTACGCTGAGCTTAGCAGGTGTAACGGAAAGAGTTTTGTCATAGCTGAAATATATTATTTCTTTCATTCGGTCTATCATTTCCTGATCTGCTACAGCTTCATCTTCAAGACTTACGTTTTCAGTATTATCGCGTATTATCTCGTTTACGATCTCATACTCAAAAAGCTCCTGCTCACCTTTATCTAGAGTATTTAGAATATTTATGTCAATGCAAAGCTTTTCGCATATATCTCTGAACATTGGATGCCTCATAATTGAAAGCCACAGCCAGTCAGAAAAGCTCTTTGCTTCGCCGACAGCTTCAGTTATTTCTCCATTGTGCAAAATACAGCTTTCTAAGAGAGTACCAACTCTTTTTAAAGACCTTTCTCCGCATTTTAGATTAATAAACAGTTTCTGCTGCGCACGGGTAAGTCCTACGTAAAGAAGTCTCATTTCTTCACTGCGTGTATCATTCTCCTCCTCAACAGCAAGCATGGACTGTTGAAAAGTTTTATATTTTCGGTAAAGTAAATGATCGTAGAGCACATAGCCTATCCTTCCGTCAGAGCTACACATAACAGGCTTTGAGTCAAACTTGAACTTCACAGAAGTCTCTGCTATGAACACAAACGGAAACTCAAGTCCTTTTGAACGATGAAGCGTAAGAACACTTACATAGTCCCCTGCTGACGAAGAAACCTTTCCCTGCGTATAATCTCCATTTTCAATAACCCTGTCTATATGTCTCAGGAAGCCATTAAGTCCTCCTGTTCCATCGTAGGAAGCTATATTTTCATAATTTTCAGCATACTGTATCAGGGCACGAAGATTTGCTCTTTTCTTTTCACCGTCATCGTGAAGCTGCATAACGGATATAAAATCAGTAGAGTCATATATTTCTCCAATGAGCTCTCCTATCGTCATTGTAACAGAATCAAGTCTGAAACCGTCAATCGATTCCAGGAAATCCATACACCTCTCACGCAGGAACATATCCGTACATTCAGGGTACTCTCCTTCTGCAAGCCCCCTTATTATCGGGAAAAGTGCTTTGCGAGTGTCAAAGGATTTGATGACCGCAAGATCAGCAACACTGAACATATACATAGGAGATGTCATTACAGCAGCCATAGAAATATCCTGCAAAGGATTGCTTATTATCCTAAGAAGGTCTATAAGTACAGCTATCTCCCTTGATCTAAGATAACCCGTTTCTTCGTTACCTTTAGCAGGAATTCCTCTTCTGCGGAGTTCATCGGCATACATATTTATGTGAACGTTGTTTCTTACAAGAATACAGAAATCAGAAGGTCTGCACGGTCGGCTATTCCCGTTCTTATCAGTAACTGTAGAGCCATTTTTCAGCATTTCTGCAATTCTTGAAGCTGTATATATCACTTCATTATCCGCTTCCACCGATATCTCCTGTTCCTCGTCTGATTCAACAGGGTCATCTCCAATAAAAGCAATATGTGTAGTGCAGTGGCAAGCATCTGTTCTCGAATAATGCAGTGCACCGAAATACAGCATTTCTTCTTCTGTATATGCGATATCGCCGCAATTTTCTGACATTATCTGTGAAAATACAAAGTTAACGAAATTTATGACCTGAACCGAACTACGGAAATTCTTGTTAAGGGTTATATACTGATTTTTACTGTCATTCTCAGGAGCATACCTTTCAGACAGTTTCAGTGTATTTATAAAGTTCCTAGGATTTGCAAGCCTAAAACGATATATCGACTGTTTCACATCTCCCACAAGAAATACATTATCTCCGTACATCGGCATACCTTCGCTATCAAGTTTGTAATTCTTTGATATGAGTTTGAAAATGAGATCCTGCTTATTATTTGAATCCTGATACTCATCTATCATGATAATATCATAATAATCCGCTATTCTAAGAGCCGTTTCGGACTGCCTAATATTACCATTCCCGTCTTCTGAAATAAGCAGATCAAGGGCTAACCGTTCGCCGTCGTCAAAACTCAAAGCGTTCTTCTCGCACTTTTTCTCCCATAATATTTCCTGATATTTTCTGAGCATCTCTGTTAGAACAGTTGTAACTTCACTGCATTCAGCATAATCGCTTTCGACAGCTTTAATGCTACAAATTACTTTTGAAGCTGTTTTTTTGATATAATCCCGCTTTTTCTTATATATATCCCTTAAAGCCTTATCATGCTCGGTCTTTCCGACTCTTACAAGCTCTGAAAAGCTCTCTGCTCTCTCGTTCTCTTCGTTATCTGGCAAACGTCCGCTTTTAAATACCGAAAGTAAGTCAGAGATTATATCGTAATCCTCCTCTGCCTGCGCGAATGACTTCTCAGCTGCCTGCAAAGACATATCAGGGAATATCCTACTGATTAAACCAATATTATCATCTGCTGCTTTTAACGCTTTTTCCAGCTGTGCCGAAAGACTTTCTATAAGCTTTCTGAAGTATACCGAATTCCTGAATTCACAGCTGTACAGCCATACAGCTTTATTAAGCCATTTATCACGCTGTGCAACTGACGAAAGAAAGCTGTCAACCCTTGAAATCACTTCTGTGAGCCTTTTTTCATCCTTGATACAAAAGCGGTCGAACATGAATGATATCTTGTCATACTCATGCTCACTGTAATAGTTTATAAGTTCCTCAAGAGCTCCTGCCTTAATTACTTTATTATCAGTGTCGTCAAGCACGCTAAACCCAGAGGTTATACCGCTTTCTTCGACATTATCGCGTATCAGGTCAAAGCAAAAGGAATTTATTGTAGATATCTTTGCGCTTTGTAATAGTACTTGCTGTTTTAATAGATGATTGTTATTCGGATTAACGCTTATCAACGTTCTCAGTTTGCTGTCAAGCCTTTTTTTGAGCTCGGACGCCGCATCGTTCGTAAAAGTAACAACTACTATCCTGTCGGCACGGACACCTGAATCCTTGTCTGCAATAAGCTGTATCAGCCTTTCAGTAAGTACAGCGGTCTTTCCGCTGCCTGCCGCTGCTGGAACTATAAGTGAAGTATCTCTCGCGTCAATAGCGTTCTGCTGCTGCTCTGTCCAGCTCACATTCGCTCCTCCTTTCCTTGGTATTTTCTTCCGAGAATTGCTTTTGCTTCTTCTATTTCCACTTCATCAGGACATCTATGGCGCGTCAGCTCGGAATTATCGCATATATTAATATAATTGCAGTACGTACAGGGATTCTTTCCGTCAATAATAAGCGGTATAGCCTCAGAATCACCGTTAAGCAGCGATTCTGCCATACTTACAAGCTTTTTATAAGTATAATTTCGCAAAAGATTCATTCCATCCGCCGAAATACATTCAGAATTTCTGTCCGGAACTCCATTTTTATCGAGCTTTACTGGGATAAACTCACCCTTTACACCTTTTTCCATAGCTTCAAGAACATCAATATCCCCCAGAACAAGTCCGCTTGTACGCAATGCTGAATTGACAGCACTGCTGTTCTTAGTTTCAAGCTTATAAGAATCAAGATGAATATCAGAAATGCGAACAGGCGAATAAAGAATACCTGCTGGTTGAAATCCCTCAAATAATCCGCCTTTGTCAGTTGAGGCAAAAAGATACAGTAACATCTGCATATTTATTCCTCCTGCAAGAGTTTCTGCTGTAATGTTCTTTCTGCTGCTTTTATAGTCTATTATCCTGATATAATCCTCGTCACCGACAGTACATACATCGGCCCTATCAACAATTCCTCCGAAACTCAGCATTTTACCGTTACCAAAAGGAAGTACGACAGAATGGCTTTCTCTCAGATCAAGCTCAAAACTATGGGGAATAAAATCCGACGCCATAAGAGAATGCTGAGTATAAATGAATATTTCCGACATCCTATCAGTCAGCTTGTTGAATATAAGCTCAAACTTAGAATCTTTGGAAAAATCACCTGCAAGTGTCTCTTTGCGATATTTATCGGCACAGCTGTATATTTCACGTTTTACATCATCATAAGACATATCAAGAAATTCTTGTTTTGTTTTTGACCCCAGAATGCCAAAAAAGCACTCATGAGTAAGCTCGCCTGCAATTCTTGTATCGAGCTCAACCTTTTCGTTCAGGCGAAGTCTAAGGCATTTATCGCAAAAATACATAAAATGGCAGAGATTATATTCCTCAAAGCCTGTTGAAGAAAGTCTGAGTGGATTAAAGCACTGCAACTTCTCCATAATATCCTTATCTATACTGTAATTCTGCGTGTGATATCCCCGGCTAAAAACATAAGAAAGCCTTCTTTTGTATTCTGGTACACTCGTCAGAAGATATTTAATAGAAGCAACAGCATTGCTACCTGAATTATGCTCCTGCATATAGTGATAAAACGCTGAATGAAGTGTAACAGCGTAATAATCCACAGGTATTTCATCGTCTTTAAAACGAATATTACTATCTCCGAACATAGATAGGATACGGTCTATTACCTGAGCCGGATACTTAGCCTGACCCGAAAGGTCTGAAAGCGGATATGTGATAAAAAGCTTATCAGAAGCCGCTGACAATGATTTATATACAACAAGCCTTTCAGACGCTATCAGCTCTGAAACAGGTGTAGAGATATCAATACCTTTTTCTGCAAGCTTAGAACGATCAGCTTCCGAAAATATTCCATGTATACTTATCTGATTTGGGAAATCCTTGTCATTCGCCCCCATAACAAAAACTATCTTTGGCGCGTCCAATCTTGCAGTCCTTGCTGAGGCAGCCATAACAGCGTCCAGTGTCTGAGGAGGTACTGAATACTTTA
>NZ_JAGCFH010000317.1 GCF_017650195.1 Ruminococcus sp.
ACAGGCTTTTACCTCAGGTCCCGGCTTTCCCTCGCTGCGTGAAGGGCTCCTGCTGTAAAGCTTCATGAGCTCCTTTCTGTATCTCTCCATATCGGGAATCCTGTTATCCATAATATCTCCTCCCGATAAAGTCTATGCCCGACACCAAACGATTATACCACTTTACAATCCAACCTCATTTGTGATATAATTGATTTGTTATCGGTTTTTGTACGATATACGCTGACAACTTGATAAATTAAAGGAGATATATATGAAAAATAAAGCTGCACAACAAAAAAAGCCACTGCCACGTATACTGAAAAACAAATGGTACCTTTATATAACGGAATTCTTTGCAGGAATGTCCGTTATGGCTGTGGAGCTTGGCGCCAGTAGGCTCCTTGCCCCATATTTCAGCTCCTCCCAGATAGTCTGGACAATAATCATAGGTACGATAATGATAGCAATGGCTCTCGGTAATATATACGGTGGCAGGAGCGCCGATAAGAATCCCGATCCTGACAGGCTCTACGGACGTATCCTCATTGCAGCAGTATGGATAGCCTCCGTACCCTTTGCAGGCAAATTCGTAATTGCCGGAATATCCGGACTGCTCGTCCTCACCGTCAATACCGGTTTCCTTGTATGGGCTGCCTTTCTCACCTGTATGGTTGTATTTGTATATCCCCTTTTTCTACTCGGAACAGTAACCCCCTCTCTTGTAAAATACACAGTTGACTCTCTGGATGACAGCGGCAGTACAGTAGGAACTCTCGGGGCCTTCAACACCATAGGTTCTATCATAGGTACTTTTGTCCCTACCTTTATATCCATTCCTGCTGTTGGAACAGCCGTTACATTCCTCATCTTCTCTGGAATACTGCTTGTTATTGGACTGATATACTTCATAAGCAGCAAACGTGGGGCTGTAAAGGGTACCGTATCAGCAGCGCTTTTCATAGTATGCTGCTTTGCTTCACCCTCCATGGGCTTTGCATTCTGGGAAAAGGGTCTTACCTATGAAGGAGAGTCCGTATACAACTATCTACAGGTCAGTGAAGACCCGAATCATACCTATCTCTCCACGAATGTGCTCTTCGGAGTTCAGTCCGTATATGTGAAATCGGGAGAGCTTACAGGTATGTACTACGATTATGCCATGGCTGCTCCCCTTATGACTGCTTCCCCGAATACTGCCGATATACTTGTTCTTGGCATGGGAACAGGAACCTACGCAAAGCAGTGCATGACCTACTTCAAAGGTGTAACAGCTGAGGGAGTCGAGATAGACGAAAAGATAACCGATCTCGCCCACATGTACTTCGAGCTTCCCGAAGAGGTAAAAGTAACTACCTACGACGGCAGAGCTTTCCTTTCAGCATGTGATAAAAAATACGATGTTATAATGGTAGATGCCTATCAGGATATAACAATCCCATTTCAGATGTCTTCAGTGGAGTTCTTCCGCCTTGTAAAGGAACATCTCAACGAGGGCGGCGTAATGGTAGTCAATATGAATATGCGCTCGGAAAGCTCCGACGGCATAAACGGTTATCTTTCAGATACGATTTCAGAGGTATTCGGGAATATATATACCGCAGAAGTGCCCAACACGACTAACCTTGAACTTTTCGCATCTGACAGCGACAATATGCTCTCCGCACTCAGCCGTAATACTGAAGCTCTTGAAAATGCTCCACTCATGGAGCTTATGAACAGAGTACAGAAGGAACTTGTCCCATACACTTCAAAGGGCAGACTGCTTACCGACGACAAGGCTCCAGTTGAGCTTCTTGGTATGCAGGTCATCGACGACCTGATACAGGACGAGCTGATATACTACAAGAAAGCCTTTGCTGAAAAGGGTATAAGCGGTCTTATAGAAAAATAACGGAAAGAAGTAAAAGAATGGATCACAAAGTTACTTATGCAATCATAACAGAAAAATGCCCACCAGAAATCAAAGCTCAGCTCATGACACTTCCGGAATTTGAAGCTCTTTCTATTGAAGAACAGGCAAAAGAATTAAAAAGAGCGATAGAGATAACAGGCACAGACAAGACATTAATAAATTACGCCTATAATAAGCCCATGGAAAAAAGGAACGATCCGCCTTCATCACCCAGTCTGATGATTATAACCATCATTTCAATGATAACAGGATTTATCCTGATATGTGCTTCCTTCTTTTTTCTCGATTCAAACAGGGAGCTCAGCGGGCTTATTGTTGCAATAGGTCTTATCCTTGCTGCCGGTGTGCCTGCGGTATGCTATTTTATAGACCGTATACTCGTCGAAAAAACTGTGAAACGAGAAAAAGAAGAAGGAATATACTATTCTGAAGACTCCGTTGACAGCTATAATGATATTTCTGACACCAATTTTTCCAGAGAAACTCCTCCGAAAGCTGTGATCTGGGAAGGTGTTGCAGGAATAATAATGATATCCGCTTCACTCGTGCTTCTAAGCCTGCTAAAAGGCACTACCCTCGGTATAGTACAGGGAATCCTTTTATTTGCTGGCTTCACGCTTCTTTCTATAAGCCTGAAACAGGTAAAAAAATACGATATTGCATTGTTGCTGCCTATACCTGCTTTGCTCGGACTAACACTTCTGATATTCAGTACAGTTGAAGCAATATTCCCGGATATTTCTGTAATATTTCTCTGTTGTTCACTGATTGAATGCGGAATACTAATAATACTAATGCCAGCTGTATACAACATTGTCAAGAAACGCCGATGTACTGAGAAAGTCAGTGCCGTATGTGTGTATGTTCTGTATACGAACGGAAAGAACGGAGCTATTTACAAGCCTTACTGGTCATATACATATAACGGTGTAAACTACACTCACAAGGATCTCATTTCCAAACGTGCAGTCTATGTTGGAGAAACGACTGAGCTTATGATCAATCCCTCTGCACCACATGACATATATCGTTTAAAGCTTCCTAGCAGCTGTATATATCTTATGTTTATATGCGGATTATCAGCATTTATAGCATTTATGGTAGCAGCAGGCTTCCCAATGAAGTAAAAGCCTTACGCACTTGACAATATACCGTTATTGGATTATAATTAATATAATATGTCTTGTCTTCAATGGCCGCCCCATGGCAGTCATTGTTATGAACTTTTCAGAATATCATTTACCCCATATTACAAGGAGCTGTTAATATGCAGAATAGACCTTTGATCGCGCTTTGTCTTGCGGTTTTAGCCGCAGTTCTTATAATAGTCGCAGGCAAATCCTGCGCAGAGGATATAAACAGAATAAACAAGAGAACTCAAAGCACAAAGTCTACCATCAATCCTGATGATCTCTTAACAAACAGTCCCACTCCGCCAACGTTGCCGTTAACGACTGCCACAGCGCCGGATCCAGAACAGTATGTCGTAGTCACCAACATGATAGGCGAAGTAATTCAAACAATACCAATAACCACAGAGGAAGTCACAGAGCAACAGTACGCCACCGTGACCGATCTTCTAGGAGACCCAATAGGTCTTGTACCGATAGATCCCGACGAGATGCCGACGACTACCCTCTCTATCCTCGAACAGTACGAGGCTACAAGAGCTTCCATGGAAGCCGCAGAGAGAGCGGAACATCCGACTACGGCAGAACCAACCACTGTATTAAGGACCGATTTCACTATCGTGCTTAATTAAACAAAACGGAGGAAAGAATTATGGTAATCATCGAAATGGAAAACGGAAAGAAGATAAAGATAGAGCTTTATCCTGATATCGCTCCTATCTCATGTGAGAACTTTGAAAAGCTCGTAAAGCAGGGCTTCTATGACGGTCTCACCTTCCACAGAGTTATACCTGGCTTTATGATACAGGGCGGTTGTCCTAACGGCACAGGTACAGGCGGTCCCGGTTGGCACATCAAGGGAGAATTCGCAGCAAACGGCGTTAAGAACGACCTCAAGCACACAAGAGGAGTTCTCTCTATGGCTCGCTCAATGATGCCTGACTCAGCCGGATCTCAGTTCTTCATAATGCATGAGGACGCTCCTCACCTTGACGGAAACTACGCTGCATTCGGCAAGGTAGTAGAGGGCATGGAGGTAGTTGATGAAATAGCAGAATGTGCTACAGACTATCAGGACAAGCCTACAACACCTCAGATAATGAAGAAAGTAACTATTGAATAAGCATTGAACAGAAATAAGTATCTGTCCTGCAAAAAGGGCTTCCTGCCGGAAGCCCTTTTACTTTTATCTGTATTCCCAGTTCTTTATCTCCTCAAGGAGACCATCAAGGTTGGTATGGTGGAGATAATGTGTTCCGTCTATCTTTACCACCTTGCTCTTCGGGTGTGTTACTATATCTTTGTGGAGCTGCTCCCACTGAGCCATTCTCTCGCAGTTGTCATTTGAAAGCACATACAGAACAGGCACTGTTTCAGGGAATCTCATATCACGGCACTTCTCAATGCTCTCCCCCAGAAGCTTCATTTCCTGCATCTGAGAATCGTTCATGGGGACTGTGCAGTACATGGCACAGACCTTGTCCCTGTCCTCCTCTGTAAGAGTAGGTATTTCGTCCATAAGTGCATTCATTCCAAGCTCCGTAGTCACACGGTATATGCCGGTCTTAACGAACAGTGCACGGAGCAGCTTGTAAACCTTGTACTGGTTCTCCGGCTTTGCCATCCATTCGTCGGAATCCACCTGATGAGGTACGGATGCATCTATTCCTATAAAAGCTTCCACCTCATCTGCATACTCGTTGGCATAGTAGAGAGAATACAAACCAGCGATTGAATGTCCGATGATCGTGTATTTGTCATAGCCAAGGTGTTCCATAAGACCGTGGAGCTCTGTACAGTAATTCTCAACTGTGCGCTCTGTATCGGTAACATCGCTGAGACCTACACCAATAGGATCAACGATTATTAGTTTGTAGTCCGCGTTTATTCTCTTTGCAAGGGTATCAAACTCATAGTGAGTCGACGCGGCACCGTAGCCCGGAAGTATTACCGCCACCCTGTCAGAGTTGCTGTCATAGAAGGTATAGTTTATCCTGTCCCCGAACTCAGAGGTATAGTACTCTCCGTAAGCATCCGTATAAAGCTTTCTGTCGCTCTTGTTGAGAATGTGGTTCCTTATGGCAAGTATCACGACTGCTACTGTAATGACAGAAAGTATCGCCCCCAGCACCTTGAGTATGACTCTTAATATCCTGTGCCTCTTCTTTTTTCCCTTTGCTTCCATTTCTTGGTTCTCCTTTTGATGATAAAAATTAATGCTGCGTTTCATACTGTGTATAAATCACTAAGACATTATACCTCTTTTTTCCCCTCGTGTCAACAAAAAACGCCCCTGTCAAAGGTGAAATACTCAAAACGAGCGTCACTACCGTGACAGGGGCACCTGTTTCTTATTTGAGGTATGAAGCAAGACCGCTTATGCCCTGCTTTCTTATTTCTCCTGCAACCAGACCGGCTACAATATTGGCCCCTTTCTCGCAGAAGTGAGTACCGTCTGTAGAACCTGCCACAGCACCCATAAGATGATAGCTCTTTGCAGTATCATAGCCTACCGAGTTGTAGTGGTCCACCATAATGGAATTCAGGTCTATGCAGGGTATGCTGTACTTTCTTGCAAGGTTGTAGCAAGCCTCGTTATAGTTAGTATAGCTGTTGCTGAACCTGCCGTTGGAGTAAGCCTTCATGCCGATAGTCGTAGTCACGAGTATCGGAGTTGCTCCCTTATCCTTTGCTGACCTGATGAACTGAGTCATATACCATTCATAAGAGCCAGATGAAGGATTGTCCACATTTCCGCAGGTAGGAGCGTATCTGTCGGCATTAGCAGAACCTGCATCGTTTATGGCAAACTGTATCATTACAAAGTCACCTTCATTAAGACTGTCCGCAATTGTCTGCCATCTGCCCTCGTCGTAGAATTTCTTGGAGCTTCTTCCAGCTATGGAGTGGTTTGCAACAGTAATATCACCATTGAAATAATCCTTCATATAATAGCCCCAGCCCTGCTGAGGGGCATAAGACTCACGGTAGCTTTGAGCTGTGGAATCTCCTGCTATATAAAGAGTGCGCTTACCGCCTCCAGAGCTCTGCTGCTCCTGTGACGGGTCGTATATCTCAGCGTAAGGCTCGTCCGTGATGATAAGCTCGATATAGTCGATATTCGGAGCTCCCTCCGACATTGCCGACTGCATGAGAATAGTGTTGTTTCCTGCCTTCAGAGGCAGAACTATTCCGTATTCCTGCCAGTCAGTCCATGAGCCTGTGCCGGGGAATGACTGCATCCAGCAAGAATCATAATTATTGTTAACGAAAAGCTTCATCTTGCGGTCGCTGGTAGAGCCGTTTGCAAAGCGAATATGGGTCATATAGTTCCCATCAGAAGAAACGTTCACTGTAAATGTTATGTTGCTGTCAGTATTGTTTCCAAGGTTCACATAACCCTTATCACAGGTATATCCAGAGTTTACTGTCTCGATGATACCATCATTCCATGTTTGGTCTGCCGCATAATACTTGACCGGAACAGGTGCAGCAGCAGTAGTTGTTGTTGTCGAAGCTTCAGTGGTTGTAGTTGTTGTGGTTGTTGTCGGTGCAATAACTACGTTAACAGGTGTCGGAAGATCATTGAGACCGAGAAGATAGGTCTGTATGAACAGAGCATCAGCAACTGTCATGCCGTCTTCGTTTCCTGTAACATCTGCATTGCGTACCCCCTCCTCAGTGATAGCTCTTCCGGTGCCGCCTATACCGTATTTGTTGGGATTTGCCAAAGCCTGCATAATGAGTACAGCATCTGAGAGGTCCACATCGCCATCGCAGTTTGCGTCACCGTACTCTATGAAGATATCGAATATATACGAAGTTGTGGTCTCAGTCGTAGTGGTAACAGTGGTCGTAGTTGTTTCAGTAACCGTTGTGGTAGTTGTTGGAACCGTTATAACAATATCATCTACCTCTATCATTTCCCACTTCTGGCAGGCATGACCGTTTACTTCCCATTGCTGTACATTGGCTCCGTTGCTCGTAGAGGCGCTTCCAACCTCTATCGCAGAGGCATCCCTTGAAGCCCTTGTGAGTATGGTAACCGTACCGTCACCATTGTCGGCAAACTTGAAGAACTGATCACTGTAGCCGTTCTTATCAGCGACCACTATATTCGCTCCATTGTCTCGGCTACCGCTGTCAACATAGAGGCAGAGTTCTGAATCAACAGGCTTTATGTAGTAATAGTCGCCTGTTGCCTGTATGCACTTCCATGTATTATGGAGCTGTGAAACGCCGCCTGACTGTCCTTGCTGAACGTTTGCCCCGTTTGTCATGCTTCCGTCAGCGACTTCCAGATACAGACCGCTGTTGACATTCCTGAACATATAGCTGACATTTGCATCGGGGTGAATAGGCTCCCTTGCACCGGACTGTATCTCCTCCAGCATTATCTCCGCTATCTTCTGAGCTCCCATTTTGCTCTGATGAAGGTCGTCAGCAGTACCGTCGTTCTTTATTGCATAGTATGAAGCCATTCCGTCATAGCCCACGGAAAGCCCAAAATTCTGCCATCTGGTGAACAGGTCAACTACCTGAACGCTCTGCTCGCTGCCTATCTTGTCGAGAGAACTGCCGTACCAGCGCCCTGTAAGTCTGGGGCTGCGCTGTAAATCGCCTCGCCTGCCCTGTTGCTTTACAAGAACTACCGTCATGCCCTTAGCCTTGGCACGTTTTACCATATCAGTGACAGTGTTGTAATACTCCGTTTCGTTAGAGTAGTTTGAATCGTTTATGCCTATTGAGATTATGTAATAATCTCCGGATTTTCCGTAGGTCTCTATAGGTGCGAACTGTCCGGCGTCCACAAAGCCCTTGGCGTACTGTCCGCTTGTAGCCATATTCCTGACATCGAATGTCGTTCCGCCGAGCTTGCCGCTGAAAAACTGTCCCCAGCCGTGCTGAGAGGTGTCCGCACAGTTATAGTAATTGGCAACAGTAGAATCGCCGCATATCCATACTGTAGGCGGCATTTCTCCGGTATCATTTAGCTGTGTTATCTCAACAGCTGAAATTGACTGCTCACGATTGCTCATACCCTCAACAGCCTGTATATTGAGCTGACCGTCGGTAACTGGTATCTTCACGGTCTCAGTAGCCCCTCTGCCTGTGAGGTTCATCATCTGGACCATGCCTTCAAGCTTTATAGTAGTACGAGGAGCATTTCCCACCGTTACCTTTACTTCGTAAAGTCCCTTGGGCAGGTCAACATTGAAAGTATTTCCCGTACCATAGTCCTTGAACTGAACAGCGTCCGCCAGTACTCCGTTTCCACCTGCCGATACGTTTGCAACATTCCATGTCTGAGCAAAGCCATATCCTCTGCCCTGATCGTAACCGTCAGATGCAGATACACCGGTATAGCCTCCGGCTGCTCCACTGCCACCGAAGTCGAACTTCCAGTTTGTGGAAGCCGCCTGTACTGAAACAGATCCTGCAAGATTGGCAGCTCCAAGTCCTGCAAAAGCTGAAACAGAAAGCGCTAGCGACGTAAGACCGCTCAGGATTTTTCTGAATCTCATTTAAACTCCTCCAATTCCGTACAAAGTACGCATAATTATCTACAGTAATTATATCATTGTTAATAATTCAAGTCAATATTTGATGTATGTACTTTTGAATTATTTTTACGCATTTTTGTATCATTTTAACAATAAAAATACATAAAAATTGAGCGCCTTTCAGTTGACAATATTCTTAATCAAAAACAGAACAGCAAAAATACAATATCAACATAATCACAAAAAATAATACTTTAAAGCCCTTTGATGCGGATATATTTATTATAAAGAGACCAATAGCTCTGTTTTCAAGGCTCAGAACCGTTCTCTTATACCATAACATCGCATGT
The DNA here is from genome assembly GCF_017650195.1 of Ruminococcus sp. Taxonomy (GTDB): domain Bacteria; phylum Bacillota; class Clostridia; order Oscillospirales; family Ruminococcaceae; genus Ruminococcus. Next base: position 8,879 of record NZ_JAGCFH010000317.1, read on the forward strand.
ATTAACGCTCCGCTGTGCCTGCACAAAAAATGGACTAGCCCCAAGGTGTCAGCTTCGCAACTTTTGAGCTGCTGACAAAAAAAGCCATAAAGAAGTTTCACAAAAACTTCCTCATGACTTTTAATTAGTATTGCAATTCGGACGTTAAGAACCCTGTGGACGTTATAGCTACTGCCCACATATGACCTGTTTGTCCAATTTATTTCCCGGAAAAGGTCTCCGTACTGCGCGTCCTTTTGATAGTAACGTCATTATGTATAGCCCTGATACCGCTGGGAGACTTATCATCACGCTTCTCGGCATGTATAGTCATGCGTATATCGCTAAAACCGTCAAGCACCTGTGTCAGCCTATACAGCGTCTCGCGAAGTATCTCTCGCTGATGTGCCCTGTATACCCTTCCCACTGCGGAATCCGGATTTGTCTCAAAAAGGACGTACATCAAGCTCAGTGCCTGCTCACAGGTAGTGGGAGCTTCAAGAACTCCATTTACCATTCTGAAGGTCATACTAACAGAACCGTCCTCGGCAACGAACTCTGCCATTTCCGAATTTGAGGCATATCTACCGAATATTTCAATGAAAACCGCATTGGTGAATTTAAGCACAAGGTAATTACGAAGCTCTTCCATATTTGCACCTTATGAGAGTGCAGCTCTGAGGGCATCTACTCTGTCGGTTTTCTCCCAGGCAACACCAAGATCCTCACGTCCCATGTGACCGTAAGCTGCAAGCTGTCTATACTGGGGCTTTCTGAGGTCAAGCATTTCGATGATAGCAGTCGGACGGAGGTCAAATACCTTTGAAACTGCAGTCGAAAGCTTCTCCTCATCCACCTTGCCCGTGCCGAATGTGTCAACGAGCACGGAAATGGGCTTTGCAACACCGATAGCGTAAGAAAGCTGTACCTCGCACTTGTCAGCAAGACCTGCTGCAACGACGTTCTTTGCAATATAACGTGCAGCATAAGCAGCACTTCTGTCAACCTTCGTCGGGTCCTTGCCGCTGAATGCTCCGCCGCCGTGACGAGAGTATCCGCCGTATGTATCAACGATTATCTTACGTCCCGTAAGACCGCTGTCACCCTGAGGACCGCCTACAACGAAACGTCCTGTTGGGTTTATGAAGAATTTTGTATCCTTGTCCATTAGCTCGGCAGGGATAACAGCCTTGATAACATATTCCTCTATATCCTTGCGTACCTGTTCAAGAGAAACGTCAGCAGAATGCTGAGAAGAAACAACTACAGCGTCAACTCTTACAGGCTTTCCGTCAACGTACTCAACAGTTACCTGTGACTTTCCGTCGGGGCGGAGGTAGCGGAGAGTGCCGTCCTTTCGTACTTCTGTGAGCCTGATAGCAAGCTTGTGAGCAAGGGATATAGGAAGAGGCATAAGCTCGGGAGTCTCATTGCAAGCATAGCCAAACATTATTCCCTGATCTCCAGCTCCGTTGGAAAGACCGTCGGACTCGCCGTTCTCTTCTCTGTACTCGAAAGCCTCGTTTACACCCATTGCGATATCAGGAGACTGCTCATCTATGGATGTAAGCACTGCGCAGGTATGTCCGTCAAAGCCGTACTTTGCTCTGTCGTAGCCGATGTCTATAACGACCTGACGTGCGATCTTTGGTATATCTATATCGGCTGAAGTAGTTATCTCGCCCATACACAATACCATACCCGTGGTCACACATGTCTCGCATGCAACTCTACCCAGCTTGTCCTGTTCAAGAATAGCGTCGAGCACAGCATCTGAGATCTGGTCGCAGATCTTATCGGGATGTCCCTCTGTTACCGATTCGGATGTGAAAAAGCATTTACTCATTAAAAAAACCTCCTGAAAAATAAAAAAGACTTCTCTATCCGAGAAGTCATGACTGCACAAAGCCCTCATCTTCCGGATAAACCGCAGGAATTAGCACCTTCGACTCATTTCAGTCGGGTTGCTGCGGCTTCATCGGTCCTGTTACCTCCGCCGCTCTTGATAAGGTTATGGGTTCATTATACACCCTTGTCGGTAATTTGTCAATAGGCAATTGCGTCTGTGCAACAAAATTTTTTCATAGCAAACAAATGAGCCTCCTTTTCAGGAAGCTCATCTGCCATGATATAGGGATTATTGGGGATTTAATAATTTAATGTTGGGGTAAACATTAAACTACCATGAAAATCAGCTTCGGGATATTCTCCCTCAGCATTTACATTATATCATACATTTATGTATTTTGTGTGAAAAAGACGATAGTGCAGTGTAGAAAAATCAACCATAATTTCTCTTTATATTGTGCATCTTACACAAGAGCCGTTGTAAACGTCCACCCATTTAATACCTTACGTATATTTTTGTAATCAAATAATCGCCAGTTATTACATTTTATGCTTATCCGCAACTCTTTATCAGTTCGTGCGAACGTCAAAACTGTATCGCGAACATTTTTCTGCCGATTTAAAGCCTATGTTTCTGATTTACAGGATGTAATATCTATATACCATCACTTTTTCACGTTTCTGATCTTGAACCAGAAGGTGGAGCCCTTTCCGAGAGTGCTTCGCACTCCGTAATCAAAATTATGCATTTTCAGCACAGCCTTTACTATTGAAAGGCCGAGACCTGTTCCGACCACCTCACGCTTGTGGTTCTCAGAACGGTAATACTTATCGAATATAAGTTTTATCTTGTCCTCCTCGATACCATTTCCCGTATCTTCGACCTCTACAATAACGCCGTCATCCTTGTTTATCTGGCGCACAAACACCTTCTTGTCATCACCGGTATAGTTTATCGCATTATTAATAAGATTGTATATTACCTGCTCGATCTTTACTACATCGCAGCAAACAGTCCTTTCCTCGTCCGGAGTGAACTTGATATTATATCCGTTCTTATCGGAAAGTCCCTTAAATCGGTCTATTATCTCGTTTAGCTTTTCAGTGATGCTGAACTCAGAGAGAGAAAGCTTCTGTTTTCCGCTTTCGAGCTTTGAGAGGTCAAGCATATCATTTACCAGCAACGCAAGACGGTCGGTCTCGCTGATAATTATTTCAAGGTGCTCGTTTCGCTTTACAGGATTGTCGCCCGAAAGGTCGCGTATCATCTCGGCATAAGCCTTGAGCATGGTCAGTGGTGTTCTCAGGTCATGGGATACATTTGCAATTAGGTCTCTCTGCATAGTATCCACCTTTGAGAGCTCTTTCTCCGCGTAGGTAAGAGTATCTGCCAGTTGCTTTGCTTCGAGATATCCTCTTCCGTCGAATTTCGTACTGAAATCACCCTTTGCAAGCCTTTCAGCGGACTTTGTGATCCTGTCGATAGGTGAAGATATTCTTTTTGCTAGATAAAGTGATATCACGAAAGCAAAAACGACAAGTATTGACGTAATAAACATTAGCTGGCTCTTTACTATGTATACCGTATTCGGAACGGGTTCGAGTCTTGAATTTACTATCAGATATCCCTGAGGAGAAGAAGCACTGCCGAGCCTGCATCCTACTATCAGCATATTCTCGTTTGTGCGCGGATTTACTTCTGTCGTTGTTAAAAAGCCGTTCTCCGAAGCTTGTATCTTGCTAACAAGAACTTCCTTGTTGTAATTGCGGTCATGTATGATACATTCGGCTATTACTTCCTTTTTTGTATCAATTCTGCCATACCTGTCAAGCAAAAGGACACAGACCTCATTTTTGACTGCAACTTCAGTAAATTTTCGATAGAACTTATCTTTAGGATCATTATTGTATGAATCAATTATCGTCTCAATGCTGTCCACAGCAGTACGTATCTTCATTCTCTGAAAGAACTTGTCAAAAAAGAATATCTGAAAAAGCCAGAGAAGTGCGAATACCACGAGAGTAAATATAATAAAATATAGCCATACTGTGAATTTTAGTGGTATCCTGCTGCCTGCTCGCCTGAAATGTTTAATCGGCTTCAAACTTATATCCCATTCCTCTCAGTGTAACAATGAACTTGCGGTATTCTCCGAGACTGTTTCTAAGCATTTTTATATGAGTATCCACAGTACGATCATCGCCGAAGAAATCATAGCCCCATACCTCTTCAAGAAGTTTGTCTCTCGAAAGAGCGATATTCTTGTTCTTTACAAGATAGAACAGCAGATCGTACTCTTTTGGCGTCATAGAAGCCTTTTCGCCGTTTACGTATACTTCTCTGCCGGCAATATCAACATCAAGTCCCTCAAAGGAGTATTTATCAGGTGATACAGCCTCATCTTGATGAGTATTCCTCTTGAGGACAACCTTTACTCTTGCCATAAGTTCCTTGGGAGAAAAGGGCTTTACAACATAGTCGTCTATACCTATCTCAAAGCCGAATAGCTTATCGTATTCCTCGCCTCTTGCAGAGAGCATGATAACAGGTATGCTCTTGGTCTTATGTATTTCCTTGCATGCTGAATAGCCGTCAAGTCTCGGCATCATTACATCCATTATGATGAGGTCATAATCATTATCATGACAAAGATTAACAGCTTCCATGCCGTTCTCGGCTTCAGTAACCTCATATCCTTCAAATTCAGCGTATTCGCGAACTACATTGCGGATATTTTTTTCGTCGTCAACAATAAGAATATGTGCCATAATTTACCTCCATATATGTATTTATAGTCCGGTAAAGTCGCCGGAGCACGAAACCATTTCTGATGTATATTATAACATATAACATACCAAATAGCAAGATTTACGAAGAAAAAACTCCTGCCGCTTAATATTGGCGCGAACATGTCTGCACTCGGCTCTTCTAAATAGCATTATATTTGACAAAAGTGTATATTACGTGAAATATTCTTG
>NZ_JAGCFH010000318.1 GCF_017650195.1 Ruminococcus sp.
GTAGGTTCGAGTCCTACCTTACCCACCAATAATATGGCGGATTCGTCTAACAGGTCAGGACGAGAGGCTTTCACTCTCAGACTGCGACTTTGGGATTAGTGCCATTACACTTTCAGCGCGCAACTGATAAGGTTCGGGAGCGAGTATAATTTAGACCTTTAGGATAAAAAATTGTATTGTAATTATATGTGGCTTATGATACAATTACCTCATAGATACCCCAGTAAAAAACGAACAGGAGTACGTTATTATGAGCTATCACAAAGCTGCAACACCTAAATTCCCACACATCCTTCACGGAGGCGATTATAATCCGGAGCAATGGCTGAATTATCCGGACGTGCTGAGTGAAGACATCAGGCTTATGAAGCTTGCAAATATAAACTGCGTGAGTCTCGGTATCTTCGCATGGGCACACCTTGAGCCTGAGAAGGACAAATTCTCATTTGAATGGCTTGACAAGATCATTGACAGGCTCTATGAAAACGGTATACATGTTATTCTGGCGACTCCAAGCGGTTCGCGTCCTCATTGGCTCGCAGACGAGTATCCGGAGGTCCTGAGGGTGAACGAGGGCGGTCAGCGCGCGCTCTACGGAAACCGTCACAATCACTGCTATACCTCTCCGGCGTACCGTGAGAGAGTGCGTATCATAAACACAAAGCTGGCTGAGAGATATGCTTCGCATCCGGCTGTGATACTCTGGCATATCTCCAATGAATACGGCGGAGACTGCCATTGCGAGCTTTGTCAGCAGGTATTCAGAGACTGGCTGAAAAGCAAATACGGTTCGCTCGATGTGCTGAATCACGCATGGTGGTCGAATTTCTGGTCTCATACCTACACGAGCTGGGAACAGATACACAGTCCAACAGGGCTGGGAGAATCTGCTATCCACGGTCTTGATCTTGACTGGAAGCGCTTTGTAACACATCAGACCATAGATTTTATGAAGGCTGAAATAAGCGCTGTGAGGTCAGTAGAGCCGTCTGTTCCGGTTACTGCGAACCTGATGGGCATATATAATTATTTTCTCGATTATTATGCTCTCGGAAAGGAACTTGACGTTGTGTCATGGGACAGTTATCCCGAGTGGCATCTGCCGAACAGGAATTTCGAGGTCGCACGCAATGAGAGCCTGTCGCACGATATGATGAGGTCAGTGAAGCAGCGTTCATTCTTGTTGATGGAGTGTACACCCTCCACCACGAACTGGAGAAGCATCAGCAAGCTCAAAAAGCCCGGAATGCATGAGCTTGCTGTAATGAATGCCATAGCTCACGGTGCTGATTCAGCGCTGTATTTCCAGCTTAGACAGAGCAGGGGAAGTGCTGAGAAGTTCCACTCTGCTGTAATTTCCCATACCGGAACGGAAAATACGAGAGTTTTCAGAGAGGTCGCGGAGCTTGGAAAAAAACTATCTGCTCTTTCTGAGAAGATATACGGAAGCTCCACAGACTCAGATGTAGCTATCATTTTTGATACTGAGAACAAGTGGGCGATGGATAAGTGTCAGGGACCGCGCAATGCCGGACTTGACTATTTCGGTATCATCCAGAGCTGCTATGACTACTTCTGGAGAAACGGTATAAATACCGATATAGTTGACTCGACTTATGACTTAAGTAAGTACAGGCTCGTTATTGCACCTATGCTGTATATGTTCAGAGCCGGGATACAGGAGAAGCTGCGACGCTTTGTTGCGGACGGCGGAATACTTGTCACTACTGCATTTAGCGGAGTTGTAAACGATACCGACCTATGCTTCCTTGGTGAAGCGACTGAGGAGAAGCTGTCAGATGTTACGGGAATGTGGGTCGAGGAGACCGACAGCCTATACGACGGCGAAAACAACAGTATGGTGTGGAACGGCAAGAGCTATTGGTTGCGTGAACTGTGTGAGCTGGTACATCCTACGGGGTGTGAGGTACTGGCAGAATACGATTCGGATTTCTATAAGGGAGCTCCGGCTATGACGGTGAATCGCTTCGGGAAAGGCAGAGCGTACCATATCTGTTCCATTGCTGATACCGGACTGTACAGTGACCTGTTCGCTGAAATATCCGCGGAGCTTGGACTTGAAAAGGCGATAGATGCCGATATCCCTGATAATGTGAGTGCTTCATACCGTAATGGTGACGGAGAAAAGCTTGTGTTCCTTCAGAATTATGCCGACTCTTCAGCTGAGATAAAGATCAGAGGTGAATATACTGATATGCTGACAGGAGATACATTGAGAGATGTTATTACACTTCCTGGACTGTCAGCAAAGATAGTCAGCGAAGTATGATGAAGAAAAAGTGTGAAAATGATAAAACAGCCGCGATGCGGCTGTTTTGCTGTTATCTGTAACGCTAAGTTCATGAGCCCCTTGTCTCTTCCTTCAAGCAAAATGAATATTATTCATTAATATGCATAAGTGATACTGTGAAAAAGCGATGCTTGTACGCTGAAAAAATATGATTAGCGTACAAATAGCGTACAAACTCATTTTTCAAAAAACCACAAACGGCTATTCTAAGCCATCTGTGTGATTGCGTAATGGTGACCCGTACGGGAATTGAACCCATGATTCCGCCGTGAAAGGGCGATGTCTTAACCTCTTGACCAACGGGCCATTTATTGGTAGCGGCAGTAGGATTTGAACCAACGACCAATCGGGTATGAACCGAGTACTCTAGCCAACTGAGCTATGCCGCCGTGTTAGCCGCATAATCACCTGCGACTAAATTATTATAGTACAAAACAGCTGAAAAGTCAAGCGTGGAAAGAAAATAGCAGCAAAATTTGTTGACACGCACAATTTATTATATACAAAGCAGCTTCTTGTTGTTGAAATTATAATTATGCGATTGACAACGGGATAAAAATACGATAAAATGTAATGGAAATCAAAATATAAACAGGTAGTGATAGATTGTTTCTTAAAAATCTTATATTCAGTCTGAATGCCACCGTTCCCGTATTTCTGATGATGGTATTCGGCTGGTTCATACACAGGATAAAGCTCCTTGACGACAACGCCACGGCACAGA
>NZ_JAGCFH010000319.1 GCF_017650195.1 Ruminococcus sp.
GCTGTAACGATATCCTCTTCTGTAACTGTGAAATAGAATCTGTTTCCTGTTCCTGCGAGAATAGTGCACTCCTTCTCTGCAGGAAGATATCCGTCACCGAATACACCAAGGGTATGAATACCGGCAACCGTTGTGAATGTGACCTTACCGTTTGAGTCTGTGCTGAGCTTCTTCTGGAGATCCTGACCGAGATCAACATAAACATTGATTCCGGCAGCAGGCTTTCCTTCTGTAGTCTTTACAAATACTGTGGATTCTCCGAGGAGAACGCGCTCAGTTACCTCGATGACCTGTGTGCATGTAGAAACAAGGCCCTGTTCATTTGTAACTGTAAGAGTAACAGTGTATTTTTTGACTTCATTGTATTTATGAATGAATGTTGCTGTGGATGCTGAAGTTTCGCTGGCGCGTGTACCATCACCAAAGTCAATTACAATAGATGAGATTCCATAATAGTCGCGGCATCCTGTTGCGTCAAAGATATACTCAACACCCTTCTGCTGCACGTTCTCAACAACGAGAGAAGCCTCAGGAGCAGTATATATCTGCATAGGTGTTGTTTCCTTCTCGGTCATGATACCGTTTGAACAGTATGCCTCGACCTTGTATGTGAGTGTTCCGGCAGAATTAGTGCTGTAATCAGTGAATAAATATTCACCCTTCTTCTCAGCATCTACTTCCATGGAACCGATACGCTGCCATGATGAAGTATTTGATTTCTTGTAAATGTAGTAGCCTGTAGAGAGCTTGTTCTCAACAGGCTTCCATGTAAGTGCAATGTGGTCAGTAAGCTGCTCTGCCTTTATTTCCTTTATATCTGTAAAGGAATTGTCAATATTATATTTTACTGTCTTTGTGTCAGCCTTGAGACCGGCACCGTCAACAGCGTTAACTCTTACCTCAATTGTCTTTGCAGTCTTGAGAACTGTTTCCGGAAGTGTGCCTTCAAGAACAGTATAGTAGTCATTTATTTCTTTTGCCTCAGCAAGTGCCTTGAAAGCGTCATCATCGCCGAGACGGTATTCAATAGTTACTGAAGCAAGCTTTACATTATCGCTTACAAGCGCTGAAACCTTGTTGTAAGCAGTGCTGAGGACCTCAGTCTCAGCAGGAGAAATGCTTTCAACAACAGGCTTTTCCTTGTCTTCCTTGAGTACAGCGCTTACAGCCTTGCTCATAGCGCTCTCATTGCCAGCAGCGTCTATTGCTGTGAGCTTGTAGAAGTATGTCTTGCCTGTCTCAGCAGATCTGTCGAAATAGTTCAGAGAACTGCTTGCTGTAAGGATAGCTGTGTATTCACCATCCTCCTTGTCACTTCTGTAGAGTGAGAATGAAGCAGATTCTGCCTTGTCTTCGTAAGGCTCCCATGTAAGCTCGATAGCATTTGAATCTGAGGAAGCCTTGAGACTTGTCGGAGCAGCCGGAGCTGTACGCTTTACAATGTATTCATATACAGCTGAAAGCTCACCCTTATTATTTGAAGTGTCAACTGCGAAAGCACGCAGATAGAGCTTGCCTTCCGCATATGCTGTAAGATCAAGAGCATATTCAGCCCTGAAATATGAACCGCCGGTTTCGTTCTTGATCACAGCGACATCGTTCCACTTAGCATCCTTGTCATTTGACTGTGAAGCCTGGAGTGAAACGGATGCAACACTGAAATCATCCTGTGCAGTAATAATAAGAGGGATAGACTTGTTGAAATAATTCGGAGCAGGGTTGAATGCAGCTATGATAGGTGCAACCTTATCAGCTGTTGTCTTGAATGTGAATGGCTCGGAATATGTGCCAACATTGCTGTAAACGTCAACAGCTGCGACCTCCATGGTGTATGATGTCTCAGGAGTAAGGCCCATGAGGTTTACGCCAAGGGTTGTGGAGGTATTGGTTGTGTTTACTTTTTCAGGAGTTTCTGTAGGATAGTACTTTACTGTAAAGTAGCTGAAATCCTTGTCAGGAACGTCATCCCACGCGATAGTTGCTGTAACGTCAGTAACTGCAGCTGAACGAACATTTACTACCTGTGCGGGTCCCTGGTTATCAACTGCGTAGATATGAACAAGTTCCTTGCTTTCATTTCCCGCATAGTCATATGCAGCAGCGCGGAGCTTGATATTAGCTTCCTTGTATGTGGAAGTATCAAAGCTGTAGCTTACAGAAGAGCCTTTGCCCTCAAAGAGCTTGCTCCATGTCTTTCCGTCATCCTCGGAAATAAATCCGGCAACAGAAGAAACGCCTACATTATCCTCTGCCTTTACGGAGATAGTGACAAAATGACTGAGGACCTTCCCGCTCTCAGGAAGGAAGAGAGTTACTTCCGGAATAGTCTCGTCACCCTTTGCGGCAGCGGACTTCTCATCGGAATAGATACCTTCCTGACCGTACTTATCTACAGCGCACATCATGTAGAAGTAGATGTCGCCTTCAGTAAGGTCCTTATCGACATACTCGAGAGTTTCTCTCTTGTCTATGTACTTGAGAAGCTTATATGTTCCTTTCTCGGTTCTGCGGTAAAGATTATATCCTACGACCTTTGCCTCAGCCGCAATACCCCAGGTGAGCTTCATTTCCTTCTCGCCTTCGAATACATCGAAACCGAAAACCTGTTCAGGAGGTGTTGTATCAACAGTTACTTTTAATGACTTCTCAGCTGAGCCGCCATCCTTGTCAGTAACCTTGAATGTGAGTGTATAGTCACCGCTTGGAATTTCCTTGATGATCCAGCGGATATCAGCAGCTGAAACAGCTGTGTTCTCACCGCTGAAAATAACCTGTTCCTTCCCCTGCTTGTCCAGATATGACAGAGAATATGAAGCAGCGTCGATCGTCTTTTCCATTGTAGCTCTTATATCAGCACTCTTTCCGCCGATGATCTCAGCATTGTCAGTAAAAGCGAGCGCACTTATATCAGGAGCCTGAGGTGATACTGTAATAGCCTTTGACTTGGCTGACAGATAACCATCAGCGCCATAAGCCTGAACTTCATACTGGTATTTCTTACCTGTTTCAAGCTTTTCATCATAATACTGGCATTCCTTTACACGTGTAAGCTCCTTGCCGTCACGGTAAACAATGTAGCCTTCAAGCTCACCGCTGCAGTACGGCATGCTCCATGTAAGGAATAGAGACTTGCTGTTTGTATATGAAGGAGCGAGATAAAGCGGTCTTTCAGTAACATCAGCAGCGATAAGACCTACCTTTGTATTCGCTTTGAGGGACTGGAAGCTGTTGTTATATACTGCGCATGAATTGACCTTTACATCATAATCACCGTATGCAGTATCAGGAACATCAAATTTAAGTGTAGCAACAGTTCCACGGTATACATCAGCATTTTCTGTAAGACCGAAGAGTTTCAGCTTATTTCCTTCAGTAACAGACTGATATTTTCCTGTACAGTCTACCTCAGCAAGTTTAAGACTGCTGTCAAAATCAAGGTAGAGCTCCACAGCACCAAGGTCCTGATCCCAGTCAACGATATTTACATCGATAGATACCTGCTCACCGGGAACACATTCAGCGCTTCCTACCTCGATCTGGACCGTTTCAGGAAGTTCTTCTGTTGCAGGCTTGACCGGAGCCAAACCTCCCGCAAGCTGGCTAACAGCAAGAAGATCTCTGGCGTTAACCGCTCCGTCCTTGTAAATATCGTATTTTGAGTCCTTTGCTGATGCCGCAACTGTTTTGCTTATATAGTCAGTTATAGCTTCAACATCCGCTTTGTCGGTCTTGCCGTCGCCATTAAGATCGCCGCCGGTGATCTTAGCAGCTGCTTCGCTTATCTCTTCAGCAGCAGCGGAATATCCCGCATAAAACTGACCAGAAGAAACAACAGAAGCGACAGCCAACAGGGCTGACAGCCCTCTTTTGAATCTGCTCATACATACCTCCATTTGATAGAATAGCCCCAACCACATTATCGTGTTTCAGACTTATCAAAAATTGCTCTGCAACTAACCTATTATATTGCAGAATACACATATATTATATCAAATTATTGGTTAAAACGTCAATAAGAAGAATACACAATGTTGTATTACGTATCGTTTATTATTTGGAAGAATATACAATACATATTTTCAGTGACAAATATCAGGCACGAATTATTCGAACAGTATCACTTGATATTTCTTAAAAA
>NZ_JAGCFH010000320.1 GCF_017650195.1 Ruminococcus sp.
ACGAAGAAGTCGCAGAGGTCACCTGAGCTCTCAGGAGTCTCAATGTAGAGGATAAGGTCACCGGAATTTGAAGGAATGGTGAATTTAGTATTTTCAAGCTTTGTCCACTCGCCGCTTTTAGCTGTACAATCAGCGATCTGTGTATAAGAAGCGCTGTTGCCGTCGCCCTGCTGGAGAGACATCTGAATTGTTACATTTGAACCGCTGTTCTGGAGAACTGCAGCGCTGAAGCTGTATGTCTCGCCAGGAACGAATGCGTTAGGATCAAGTGTTATAGCACAACCGTTCCACTCGCTTGCTCTGTCAGAAACATAAAGTGACTTTGAACCGTCATAGTAGTTGCTGCTGCTTGTAGAAACAGAAGCACTTCCTCTGCCGGACCAATCGCCTGCACCACTCTCGAAGTCGTTTGTGAAGTAGTCGCCATTTGCGTCTGGCTCTACTGTCTTTGTAGGTGTTGTAGTTGTATCACTATCGGTAGTTGTCGAACCGCCCGAACCACCTGTTGTAACAGTTACGCTCTTAACATTAGCGGAGCCGTTTGATCTGTAGCCCTCGATATTAAGGGATACCTCATAAAGAGTACCTGACATATCAAGACCAGCCCTTGACCATGCGTCAAAGTGATCTGAAACATTGATAGTACCCTTCATATAGTTTGTTGTGTTGTTCCTTGAACCGCTTGTCTGACGGATGCTCCAGTACTGTGGGAATGTAGCTGTACCGTCAAGAGAAGGCTGATTGTAACGCATTGTCTTAGCAATATCATAAGTATTGCCGTTAAGTGTTACAGTACCCTTTCTCTCTGCACCGTCTCCGGGTGGACGCCAGTCGCCCCAGCCCTCAACGATGTAGTATTCCATAAGAGGATTTCTTGTCCAGCCGTAAACGCACATATAAGAATTTCCTCTTGGTGTGTACTCAACATCGTAAGTAAGAACGATGTTTCCAAATGCCTTGTAGTTCTTCTTCTGGCTGTCATAGTTTTTGCCCATACGTGCCAGGAAGTTCTCAATGCCGCTCCATGAGCAGGTGAAAGAGCCTGCGCCGGGGTTCATTGAAGCCTGACCGGTATAGTTCTGATTCCACATCTCGTAATCGTATCCGCCGATGTTTCCTCTAACCTGCTGATCAGCAGCCTGAACAACAGTTGAAGAGATCGCAGGCACGCTTGAAGCGAGCATCATTGCAGATATGCCTGCACTGACGAGCTTTCGGAATGTGACCTTTTTCATTTTGATCATTCCTCACTTTCTAAAAGTTTGATTGTGTTAGATCCTTCTCGACCAAAGAAAAGCACAAAAGTCTGGATGACTTCTGTGTCCCTCCTCTTCCTTGGTACTTAAATTCATTTTATTACATTTCTGTGAACATTACAAGTCAATTCTTGCTAACAATCATTAAATGCGGTCTCCTTTTGATTTTTTTGCACATTTTAGCTCTCGCCCTCGAAAATTTTTTATACATTCTGCGTTTTGGCTATTTTTCAGCACCGTCAAAAATATTCAAAACCCGCTCGGATATCACTATTGTGCTAAAGAACAGTGTTTTTGATTATTAATACGTTTTTCTTCGTTATTTATTTGTCATTTAGGCGTACCGTAATCATTTTTTGCTTTAAGAATTTCAATACTGATTGAATAAGTTTTTTTACTGATTACTTTCTGGATAATTTATTTATACAAAAATACACATGCTGTATAATGCGTATTATCGCTTAAAAGCGATATAATAAGGCGGCAGTCGGAGACTGCCGCCTTGTAAAAAACGTATTTACTTAAAATATCATTCAAATTCAACAGCCTTGCCGAGCGGGAACTCCTGTATCCTCAGGGCGTCGTTTGAGGTAAGACCCGCGATAGTTTTATCCACATCGCCGTTCTCAATGCCCTGCTCGGTGATATGTCTCTCGTCGGTGCCGTCGAGACTGTATTTGTCGGGATTTGCCAGCGACTGCATTATGATAACAGCGTCCGCTAGGTCCACAGTGCCGTCACAGTTGGCGTCGCCTGCAAGATACTTCGTTTCTTCCTTGTCAAGAGGCACGAAATTATATTTTATATAGTCACTTGCACAGAGCTTATCAGCTGTCGAGCCCTTATAGCCGTATATGTTGTCGATCTCGCCCTTAAATGCCCCACCATTGATAACACATTCAGGATTGAGGATAGTGACACTTACCTCTCCCTCATATTTCGGAATGATAAAAACTTCTTCAATTTTTTCTCCAGTGTCAAAGCTGTATAATACCTCTTCTGTATCGGAATCCTTCTTAGGAAGATACTCAAACGCGATTACATCAATATATTCAATGCTCTCAGGCAGCACAAGTTTTCTTATGCTTGTATCGTAAAAAGCACCTATTTCTATCTTTTTAACAGTGTTTGGTATGTTGATCTCTTCAAGCAGATAGCAGCTGTCAAACGCCATATCTCCAATACTTTCAAGTCCTTCGTTCAATGTTACCTTTTTCAGGTTATAGCAACGCTCAAAAGCTCCCCTTTCAATAGACTTCAAGCCTGCTCCGCATTTTACCTCTGTCAGATTTTTACACTGACCGAATGCCGAAAATTCTATTGTTTCAAGGCTGTCAGGCAATGTAAGCTCAGTCAAAGAATTACAACTGTCAAATGCGCCGTGCTCTATGGTTTTAAGTCCTTTTCCGAACTGCACATCGCTCAGATTAATAAAGCATTTGAACGAAGCTTCTCCTATTGTTTCGAGGCTGTCAGGCAGCTTTATCGACTTGAGGTTCTTACAAAGCATAAAATCATTATAATCAATCGTCACAAGGCCCTCGCCGATCTCTATATTCTCAATGGGGAGTTCGGAAAAAGCCATATAGCCTATTTCCTTGACATTTCCCTCAAGGATAAGCGTCCTTACATTTGATATGCCTTCAGCGTACATAGCAGAAGCATGATTTCCTATCTTTACAACAGGCTTGCCATACATTTCCGAAGGTATAAAAATGGTATCTCCTTCTGTTTTCAGTATCTTATCTATGCAGACGCCGCCCTCTGTTTCACTTACTTTCATCAGAGGAACGTTGTTTCTTACAGCCTTGCCGTCGGAATAGCTGCCGATACTGTATAAATACTTGCCTTCAAGGCTATTGCAGTATTCTTCAGCGGTCGCCCCTTCATAAGCGATGATACCATCAAATCCACCGGTAAAAGCGTCCTTGCTGATCTCGCATTCAGGGTTCATAACAATAATATTCACCTTGTTTTTCTTTGCAGGTACAGTTACCTCAGGCAGACCGTTTGCAGCCTCTATTACTCTTTCTTCTCCGTCATCGCTGTAAAGCGAATGAAAAGCATTTTCACCCACTGACTTTATGTTTTCGCCCAATTCAAAATCTTCAATAATAGTATTATAGAATGTTTTTTTCTCAATGGTGGTAAGTGTCGAAGGGATATTGACATTTTCCATAAGATAGCAGTTTTCAAAAGCCGACTCTCCAAGCTCTGTCAGTCCCTCGTTCAGTTCCGCACCGATAAGTGAAGTATTGCCTGAAAAAGCAGCATTTCCGATAGATCTCAGGTTCTCTCCTGCAATAACCCACCTAAAATCTCCGCTGTGCATAAAAGCACCCGCTTCTACGCTTTCAAGCGAGTCAGGAAGACGAAGATTATTTTTGATACCGCACTGCGAGAAAGCAGCGTTTCCAATGGTTTTCAACCCTTCATTGAACTTTACATTTGCAAGGGAGCTGCACATATAGAATGCACCGTTTTCGATAATTTCAACAGCTTCTCCCAGCTCAACGCTTTCCAGTGCACGGCAGTTCGAGAAAAGACCTGCCGGAACAGTCTTTATATTATTGCCTATCTTAAGCGACTTCATTTCGTTAATGAGAAGCTCGCCCATTATACTGTTATAAATGCTCACAACGGAAACTCCGTCCACCTCATCAGGTATTATCAGAGAGCCGTCCTCACTGAGCTTTTCCACGCCGATGACCATAAGACCGCCTTCGGTTTCCGCGAACTTCAATGCTCCGTTTTCTTCGGAAGCATCATCATTTTCGTCCTGATCCATATCTTCGATGTTCGTGTATGTCAGTCCGTTTTCTATCGCAAATTTCTCAACAGCCGAATCCTTAGCACAGACGATGGTATATCCCTTCCACCACTCAGGCTTCAACAGCACGCAATCAGGATTGGTTATGACAACCGTTATAGGTTTTCCGTCAGGAGTCATACCTCTTCCAACCAGCGGGCAGCCATCGAGCTCCTCGACGCTTTCAGGCAGCACCAGTGAAGAGATACTGTAGTCATGGAATGCACCGTATCCTATATATCTGAGCTTATCACCGAAGCTAATATCCGACAGTTTTGTAGAGTCATAAAAGGCGTTCTCATCAAGATATTCAAGACCGTTTCCGAGATTTACACTTTCAAGGTTCTCACAGTATGCGAAAGCATTATATTCCAATTTTTCAAGGCTGTCAGGAAGCTCCACAGACACAAGGGAGCTGCACTCGCTGAAAGCAGCGTGTTTTATCAATTTAAGTCCGTCACTGAAAATGATATTTTTCAGACTGTCACAATTGCGGAAAGCATATTCGCCGATAGTCTCTATACCCTTTCCGAGCTCAATAGTTTCAAGCTCTTTGAATCCCTCAAACGAAAATGCAGGTATCTCTGTTATATTATTGCCGAATTTGATGGTCTTCATAGACTTCACAAGTGTGAACTGTGTCTTATTAAATCCAACCACCGGTATTCCGTCGATATCGTCAGGAATAACGATATCCGTCAGCGTCCTGTCATTGAACCTTATAAGAGTTGCTTTACCGTCGCTGATCTCATAGAGGATACCGTCCTTCTCGACAGTTGTATCCTCAGTTTCTTCCGCTGCGTTTACAGTGGTGATGTTGCTTGTGTCATCTGTGACAGGATATGCTCCCCCAACGAGCATAAGAGCTGTAAAAGCTGCAATGATTTTTTTGATTTTCATAGTTTATTCTCCTTTTTATATCATTAGTCTTTCGACTTAAGAGATATTATATCACAAATTGTTGCCAGCCGCAATCTTTTGTGTCAAAATTTACATTCCTTTCATTTTTGGCATACAATTTGATAAAAAATAAAAAAGGCGAAAACTCGCCTTTTTTTAACATTATTTTATTGCTGCAAAAGCATCGTCAAGCGCCTTTATAAGGTCGTCGATATGCTCCGTACCTATTGACAGACGAATAGTTGTTGACTTGATTCCCTGCTCTGCAAGCTCATCCTCTGTTAGCTGAGAATGGGTTGTGGAAGCCGGATGTATTACAAGCGATTTTACATCCGCAACATTTGCAAGAAGAGAGAATATAGCTAGGTTATCTATGAACTTCTTTGCGTCGTCCTCAGTGCCCTTGACATCGAATGTGAAAATGCTGCCACCGCCGTTGGGGAAGTACTTCTTGTATACCTCATGGCTCGGCTCGCTGCTGAGCGAGGGGTGATGAACAGCCTCTACCTGCGGATGCTTTGCAAGGTACTCAACTATCTTCTTTGCATTCTCCGTATGGCGCTCAACGCGGAGAGACAGTGTCTCCAGTCCCTGAAGGAATATGAATGCATGGAAGGGAGAGAGCGTTGCACCTGTATCACGGAGAAGTATGGCGCGGATATATGTAACGAAGGCTGCTGCGCCTGCGGCTGCTGTGAAGCTTACACCGTGATAGCTCGGGTTAGGCTCCGAAATCCACGGATACCTTCCCGACTTCGCCCAGTCGTAATTGCCGCTGTCCACGATAACGCCGCCGATAGCGGTGCCGTGACCGCCGATGAACTTAGTAGCAGAATGTACAACGATATCTGCACCGTACTCGACAGGTCTTACGAGATAAGGAGTAGCAAAGGTATTGTCAACTACGAGAGGTATACCGTGAGCATGAGCGATCTTGGCTATCTTCTCGATGTCGATAGCATTTGAATTGGGATTGCCGAGGGTCTCGATGTAGAGAGCCTTTGTATTGCCGTCTATAGCAGCCTCGAAGCTTCCCTCAACGTCGGGATCGGCAAACTTTGTAGTAATGCCGTACAGCGGAAGCGTATGCGCAAGCAGGTTGTACGTACCTCCGTAGATAGTCTTTGACGCAACGATGTTCTCTCCTGCCTTTGCAAGAGCCTGTATCGTATAAGTGATAGCAGCAGCGCCGGAAGCAGTTGCTAAAGCGGCAACTCCGCCCTCGAGAGCAGCAATGCGCTTCTCAAAAACGTCCTGTGTGGTATTTGTGAGTCTGCCGTAGATATTGCCTGCGTCCTTGAGACCGAAGCGGTCGGCAGCGTGCTGCGAATCATGGAAAACGTAAGATGTAGTCGCATAAATGGGTACTGCTCTTGCGTCAGTGGTGGGGTCTGCCTGCTCCTGTCCGACATGGAGCTGTAAAGTTTCAAAATGTAATTTATTATTAGCCATTGTGATTTCCTCCTGAAAAAACCTTTTATTTTATCTTCAAAAATTTGTATGTACCATTATCATTTATTCAAAAGCACTGTCCGCACATTCGGTCCGTGCCGTTGACCACGTATCGGAGACAGTCAGGGATATTCAGTTTTTTCATCATTACCTCTCCTTTCGTTTGGTATGTCTATATTATACATCGGATTAGTATATTTGTCCAATGCATAAATATCATTACCGGTTATAGATTATTCCTATAACCCAGAAATACAGATCACAGGGTAGCATTATAGTGATATCTGCCAAGTATACATACAGGACGGCATAGTATGTTGATTCTTTTTTTGCGTTTTAACTATTGATATTTTATACTTTATAATGTATAATATATGGAGAATTAAAATTGGGGTTATATGGGCTATTGCACCGCAGGTACTTCTGCCTGCTCCCTTCCGTCGCGTATAAAACACGGTAAACTTAGCCCATCAGCCGTCAGGCTGTATTAGGATTTGGGAAAAATACGATCAGGCTGCACAGAAAAACATAAACATAAAGATAAAAATGCCTGCTGTCTGATATGAGGAGAAGATAATGGAAAAAACCAGATCAGAGATCGGCGATAAGAGTATTATCGAGGAAACTATCGCCAGTATTTCCGAAAACGAAAAAATATCCATACCTGGCTATGTGATATTTCTCGTGCTTTACATCGCAGCCACAGTTGTTGTTGAACTATGTGCCGGTTACCGCGGCAATATTGTTATTTCCGGCAGGAGCATACCTGCTGCCGCTTTCACGGGCGTCTTTTCTGCCCTTGCGAACGTATTTATAATATTCATGGTGGTATTCTGTAGAAAGTTAGGCTTCTATACTGCCATAACAGCCCTTTTGGTCCAGATATTTTTGATAATAATGGGCATTGTCAAAACTCAGGAACTCATTTCGCTTCCAGGACTTTTCACCGACATCTTCACGATGATTGCAATAATACTTCTGCATAAAAAGAACGAAAGACTCCGGAACTATCAACAGAGGATAATGGATCAAGCTGTCACGGATATGCTAACTGGGCTGCCCAACAGATTCGCCTGCTCTGAGCTGATAGACAGCCTGATAAAGCGCGATGAGAGATTTGCAGTAGTGCTTATCGATCTTAACAACTTCAAGAGCGTAAACGACACTCTTGGCTTTGACGCGGGAAACAAAGTACTCACCGAGATAGCCTCCCGCTGGAAGGATATAGCGGATTCTGGACTTTCCGGCACTCTTGATTTCATCAATCGCCTTGCAGGTGACGAGTTCTCGCTTATAATACGCAATTACAGCAGCAGCGAAGATATTATTCACACCATAAATCAGTATGAGGAAGCTCTCGGCAGGCTTCTCACCATTGACGGCTGTGACCTCTATGTATCCGCCAGTATAGGCTACGCCGAGTATCCGGACGACGCCAAGAACTTCGACAGACTGTTCTCCTACTCCGATGCTGCAATGTCAGAGATGAAGCGTCTCGGCAGCGGAAATCACATACTTCACTTCACTCCCGACCTTCTTAAGCCCGAGCGTACACTGGAGATAGAGCGCAAGCTCAGAACGGCTCTTGACAACGATAATATATTCTTCTGTCTCCAGCCGCAGTACGACATCAGCCACAAGCTTAGAGGCTTTGAAGCTCTTGCAAGGCTAAAGGACGAAAAGAGCCAGATACTCCGCCCCGACGAGTTCATACCGGTAGCCGAAAGAGTCGGTATGATAGACAAAGTGGACGGCGCGGTGCTAAAAAAAGCGGCAGTATTCTTCGGAGAGCTCATAAGAAAGACCGGCTCCGATATCATTCTCAGCGTAAATGTTTCGGTAAAGCATCTTATGAAGAACGGCTTTCTTGACGAGCTGAGGGACGTACTTGACGTAAGCGGCATACCTGCTGACCAGCTTGAGCTTGAGATAACGGAATCCGTAATGATAGATTCTGCGGAAAAAGCGCTCCACTGCATAGAGGAGATAAAGGAAATGGGCGTAAAAATAGCGATAGATGATTTCGGTATAGGCTATTCTTCCCTGAGCTATCTCAACAGACTGCCGGCAGACCTGCTTAAGATAGACAAATCCTTCATCGACAAGATGAACACCAGCGATTCTTCGAAGCAGTATGTTGCCGCGATAATATCCATAGGACATATAATGGGCTTTGAGGTCATATCCGAAGGAGTTGAGGAGAACGAACAGCTCGATTCTCTCAACGATATAGGGTGCGACTTTATACAGGGCTTTGTATGGGGCCAGCCAATAGAAGCCAATGAAGCCGAAAGCCTTGTACTCAGCTATTGCTGACATCATTATCTGACCGCTAAAAAGCGGCTTGTATTGTTATAATCCAACAATGCAAGCCGCTTATTTTGTGCAATAGACAGATTTTTAAATTTGTTTTTTCAATATTCAATGTTTTGGTTTCCATTGAATTTCATGCAATTTTAGCCCACTTATAGAATCGTATTTACAAATTATTACCTTCTCTTTTTCCTGCTGGGCTTCATCATTTTCTGCTTGTACATCCTCGAATCGCTTATCCTCAGGAAATTTTCTATCTGGCCGTTTTTATCGGTCTCCGTGAGGAATGAACCGTAGCTAAGCTCAACCCTGTATGGTTTCCCGCTTGTCTCGTTGTACTCACTGCACAGGCGAACAAGGGAAGCATTGAAGGTCTCAAGCTTTTCCTTGGAGTAATTCGAAGCGTAAACATAGAATTCGTCGCCGCCTGCACGCCCTGCTATCTCGCCGGATTTACAGCATTCCGCGATTATATCCGCAGCAGCCCTTATAGCGCTGTCGCCCTCGCTGTGACCGTAGACGTCGTTGATGTGCTTAAGTCCGTCCATATCTATGACCATGGTGCAGACCACGCTCCTGCCCTTAAGCTCACTGATAGCCTTTTTGGAAAGGTCATCAAAGCCGCGGCGGTTGTACATACCGGTCAGCTCATCACTTATACTCAGCAGCTTCTGCTTTTCGTAAAGCGATTTCTGTTTTTCATAGAGCTTCTTGATCTCGTCGTTGTTCCAGAGACGCTCGATAGTAACCGAGAGATTCAGCAGGAAGATATTGTAGAAGTCATTGAAGATATCGTCCTCCTTCATTTCGATAAGAGCGTAACCGAACATTCTCTCTGCACAGTGAACGCTCATTATATAGAAGAAGTGAGGCACGTCTGACCTTACCTCCGGGATAAGGTCCGAAAGCTCGGTAAGCCATTCGTACTGTATGTACTCGTTTTTCTTGTCAATCCATATAACCGGCTTAAAGTTATCTGATGGAGAATCGAAGCCGCTCTCACAGGAGAGACTACCGCTGCTGTCGGTCTGCATAAACAAGAAGAAGGCTGTATATTCTCCGAAATTTGTCGCGCACTCCTTGAAGGTCTTTTCAAGCAGATTAAGTTCCTCAACCTTGTTGAGCTTAAGCATAGCTGCTTCCGCGTCATTAAGGCAGTAGTCAAAAAGCCTTACGTCCTTGTAGATATCATCAAGATTCCTTAGCTCTGTATTTGGCTCGAACCTCTCACAGCCGCAAGATTGAGTGAATATAGTCCTCGGAGATACGGTATACTCGTCGTTGCTAAACTGATTATTAATAAGGCTGACAAGGAGCTTCATCGCCTTATCGGCAATATCCTCTCTTTCTCTTGTAGCCGTGGTTATATGCGGAATGAACTGCTTTCCCTCCGTGGAGCCGTCAAAACCGGATACTGCAATATCCTCCGGCACCTTTATGCCTCTGTGCTTAAAAGCAGAAATAAGGGATATAGCCATATAGTCATTGGCACAAACTATAGCCTCCGGACGTTCGGGACGGGAAAGGAAGAAATCAGCAGCCTCCTCGCCCTTATGGAACCAAAAATCTCCCTCAAAGACTCCTACACCATCCTCTGGCAGCCCATTTTCCCTCATGACAGCCCTGAACTCCTTAAGTCTCAGCTGTGCGTCCGGGTGAGTCAGGAAGCCTGACATAAAGCCTATCTTAGTAAAACCGTGAATGTCAATGAAGTGCTCCGTGAGCTTGCGCAGACCTGCCGCGTCATCAAAATCAATATTGTAGAAACCATCAACGTGACTGCTTATGGATACCACAGGACACTTCGCGCTCTTAAGCTTTTCTATTATCTTTTCCGTCATTATATCGACGTTATAGCCTTCTCCGTCATAAATGATACCATCAAACTGTCCGAGATCGATATACTCGATGATATCGAGTTCATGCTCTCCGAATTCAGTACTTTTTTCGCCTATTTTTCCTATTGAATTGAAGTATACTATATTTACGCCGAGCTTTTTCGCAACGCTGTTGAAGCACCTGCAAAGTCCCTCCCGGTATCTGCTTGTAAGCGAGCAGCCAAAAAAAGCAATGCTTTTAAGAGAATTAATCATTGTGGTATCACCTCCTGTGAACTAGTGTATATCAATGTTATTATATCATTTTACGCTGTATTTGTCAATTTATAGATTTGTAATTACAACCAAAAGTTGTCAGATACCCTGCAAAAAAGTATATCCATTGATATTATCCACTGCAACAAAATGCTATATCTCCTGTATTTTCGTACATCGTTGTACCATACTTCATCCCTTACCATTTGCAGAAGTTTACAATATTTACACATACAGTTATATAGCCGCAAAAATATTTAATCAGCCTTATATGTTCTTCGGCATCTTCACAAAAAAACGTATGCCACATATATACAAATAAAAAAGGCGGCAAAGCCGCCATTCCGTGAGTATTATCTTTATCAAAGCTCACGCATGATATTCAGCGTATGACGGATACCCTCTTCTACCGTGAACTGCCCCTTCCAGCCAAGTCCCTCCAGCTTTTTGCTGCTGAGCACCTGCTTTGCTATGGGAGACATCTCAGCCTTTGCCACCTCGTCTGGGTCAGCAAATATCACTTTTGTGCCCGTCTGTGCGGCAACCTCCTTTGCAAATCCCGCAATAGTGGTTCTTGACTGTGAATTAGCGATATTGTAAGCGTTTCCGCTTTCTCCGCAGGCAAGAACAGTGATTATTGCCGACGCCGAATCTGCAAGGTAGGTATAGGACCGCATCTGATTACCTGCGCTGTTCAGCACTATATCCTCTCCGGCAAGTCCCTTGTTCACAAACTGCGCATTAGCGCGATTGTCAGCCCTTGTAACTGTAGGACCGTAGGTATGGCTCGGTCTTACCATAACTGTATCGAGCCCAAACTGCTTGGTATAGGAAGCGCAAAGAGTCTCTGCTGCTCTTTTTCCGTTTGGATAGCATGAACGCGCCGAGGTCGGATCAACGTATCCGGAATATGTCTCCTCAAAGGCTTCGAGGCTAAGGTCTCCCTGACCGTATACCTCTCCAGAAGAAATGTACAGCATACGCTTCGTACCGTGCTCTCTTCCGTAGTCGAGAAGATACTTTGTACCGAGGATATTGCTCATAACAGTTCCAACCGGATCGCTGTTGAAAGCCGCAGGGAATGCCGGACTTGCTGCGTGTATGATATAATCCGCAGGGAAATCGAAATCAGGCAGCTCATTAACGTTATGTTCAACGAAATGTAGTCTTTCCATTCCAACTCCTTCAAATCTTGCAAACAGCCTCTCCTCACTGAGATCCATTGCGTAGACCGTTATATCAGCGTTCATATTTTTATTTGCATAAAGGAACATATCAGCCATAAATGAGCCGATAAGTCCGGAAGCACCGGCAATAAGAACTGACGAACCATACAATCTTTCCATTCCAACTGCTGCATTTACGGCTATTCCAACGTCCTTTATATAGTTTTCGCTTTTATAAAAACTCATACCGCTCAGTCCTTTAACCAATCTGATCTTTTCGCTTTCAGCAGAGCCTTGAATATATCTATATCCTCTACTGTCGTAAGCTTGATATTCTTTTCAGAGCCCGCTGAAAAATGCACCTGCTCTCCCATTTCAATCATAAGTGTACAGGAGGCTACGGAATTTGTTATTCCAGCTTCAAGAGCCCTTCTGTGAAGGTCACATATCTTTCCCAAGGAAAAGCCCTGAGGAGTCTGAGTTCTCCTGAGGCGGTCTCTCGGGTAGCTTCCGCAGGAGCTCTTGCCGTCTTCTGTCTGCATCATAGCTTCGGCACATGGTATTACGGTAATAGCATTTCCGTATTTCTTGGTCTTGCTGATACAGTCCGAGATTATCTCGGCCGATACCATAGGACGGATAGCGTCATGGATAAGAACTAAATCATCATCGGAAAAGTGCTTTTCAAGCTCATATACACCATTGCGTATGGAATCCTGTCCGTTCTTTCCACCGGGCACTACGTACTGAAGCTTTGTGATATTGAACTGCTTTGCGTAAGCCCACAGCACCTGCTCCCAGCCTTCAATGCATACAACTGCGATAGCGTCTATCTCGGGATGATTCTGAAATGCCTCCAGAGTATACACGATAACCGGACGTTCATACACAGTTATGAACTGCTTGGGTATATCCTGATGCATTCTATTGCCGGAACCTCCGGCGATTAATAAGCCTATATTTGCCATTTTTATCCCCCTGTTTACGGTATGATATTCTCGTAGCCGTCCTTAAGCCAGCACTTGTAATGATGCTTGGGCACCTGTTCAGATTTCGGCGGCAACTTCATATAGTTACCAAATTTCAGGCGAAGGAGATGATCGTAATCCTTCGGAGCCATTACCTGAAAATCCTCGAACGGAAGGTCTACCGGGTCAAAAAGCTCATTCACTGGAAACGGCACGTCCCATGCGCTGCCCATATATCCTGACTTCTTGTTTTTTATATTGAGTCTGTCAAGCTTTTTTATCAGCTTCTGAGTATTCAGGCATCTTGTAGCCCAGAACGCCAACTGTCTTGCAGCGTCCCTTCCGAAGGAACCGCTTTTGTTTACCGATGTTGCTGCGCTGTGCTCGATAAGTCTTCTAAGAAACAGTGCGTACTTTATACCGAGCTTTCTCTTCTTCGGGTCGTCAGGCATATAGTCCATAGGGAACACATCGACGCCTATACCGTAGCCCTCAACATGACGGTATGTATCCAGATAAAGCTCCGTTCTTGTGTCTACCATTTTTCCGTGAGGATATATGGTATCTTTGGTATTTTCAATGGTTATGAATCTCAGGTACTCATCGTTCCTGAAAAGCTCTGACAGCTTATTAAAATCCTTCCTCGGCATGACGATATCTATATCATCGTCCCATGGGATAAAACCCTTATGTCTTACAACTCCGAGAAGGGTGCCATACATTACGAAATACGTAAGCCCGTTCTCTCTGCAAGCCTTGTCTATCCTTTTCAGGATACCAGCTGCAATGCGCTTGACGTCCTCAAGCTCTAAATTTCTCATTTCAAATCTCTCTCCAATCCATCGGTCACTGTTTTTTCAGCATATATCTTTTCCGGCGGTCGAAAGCAAACGGAAGCTTGCATTATCACCCTAAACCGCACGAAAACTTATTTTTCCTTTTTCCTGAGACGGCTCTTTAATATGCTCATTCCCTTAGCGCTGAATTCCCTTGCGCTCCTGTAGTTCAGAGCTATAAACAATACTGCCGCCACAGCTGACGCGAGAATACCGCAGAAGTCAACTGATACAAGTACAGCCTGTCCAGCTACAATAGCCAGATTAATAAAGTAACGTGGGATATTGATATTGATCCTGACATACCGGAGCACCGAGAAGGTGCGGAATACAGCGATTGCAGCATAAGCGACCACGGTTCCGATGACAGCTCCCCATATCCCCATAACAGGTATAAGCATGAGATTAAGTCCGATATTTATCACAGCTCCTAGCAGAGTTGACCACATCGACAAGCGGCTTTTTTTCAATGCACCGTAAAACGAACCGAAATAGGAGCCTACCGCGCCATATGCTGCGCTTACCAGCAACAGAGGAACATACATCCATGCCGTCCTGAACTCCTCGGCTACGTATATATGCATAAATGGCTTTATGACCGCAATCGCGGCTATGGTTATGATAAAAACCATAAAGCTGTATACGCTGTAGATATTATCGAAAAATTTTGTATCCTTGCCGTCCTCGACCTCCTTTATGGAGGAAATGTCCCACGCCTGTGAAAATATGGATACTATAACGTTGATAAGCGAAGGTATCCTTCCCGCTACGGAGTATATTCCCAGAGCAGTAGCGCTTACCATCTTTTCTATCATAGTCTTGTCGGAGGAGTGTATTACCCACCACGAGATACCATTAAGTATCAGCGGAGCGGCGTATACGAGCATCTCCTTCATCAGTGCGTCGTTTCTCTTTGAAGCCTTTATATCCCTGAATATATCTCCACGCACCGCCACCAGCACCATAGTGAGCAGGGCGGAAAGTATGGTGGACAGTAGATATCCGGGTATCCCTGCTTTAAGTACCGCAAGAAAAAGGACGTTGCAAAGCGCCAGTGCAAGGGTCCTTATCAGACTGATAACGGTATAAAGCTTGTTCTGTTCCTTTGCCTTGAGGTAGTTCATCTCCACTGCCGAAAACAGATCCGTGATAACAAAGGCGCAAAGATACCATTTCCAGTTCGCTATAGCGCCGTACACCCCTGCAAGGGGTGTTATCAGCAGCATTATCAACGAGCCGGCAGATATTATCAGCAGTGAGTTCCTAAGCACGTCCTGATGACGTGTTTCCTTTGATATGCCAAATCGTATGACAGCAGAAAATATGCCTGCCGAAAGGAATGGCACCAGTATCTGACCTATGGTAAAGACAAGATCGGCGGTACCGTATTCATCCGGAGACATACATTTGGTATATAGCGGCACAAGAAGGAACAGTATTATTTTCGAGCCTATATTGCCTATCGCAAATATAATAGTATTAAGTGCAAGGCTCTGATATTTTCCTTTTGAACTGCTCATTTTTTCAGTATCCTTATACCTGTTTTTTCAATGGAAGAGTACCGGTTGCCCTCGGGGGGCAGTTCCATGTAATTGCCATAGAGATGTGAGAGTACGGCATCGCTGTGAGCGGTTATTGGAGCGTCGGTATCTTCAAATTCGTGGCGCACAAGCTCTGTGTAGTATTCCGCAGGAAAGGCTTCCTTTAGGAAGCCATAGGGCGAAGCCACCGGAGCCATCATATCCGTTTTCTTCTTAGTCGCCACTGTTTTCAGTATCTTCTTCACAAATCTTTCGTCGTTGTATCTCCTTGTAAGGAAAGCACCGATCCCCAGCAGAGCCTTCTTCATGCCTGAGGATGCTCCACCCGTAGCTGTGAAGCCCTTGCGGTACGAGTATATACGCGAAAGGAGCAATATGTACCTGTCGGCAAGCTTGCTCCTTACAAGGGAGCCCTGCTTTATGTAATCGCAGGCATATATATCAAGATGCAGGAACTTTTTGTTTTCCGGAGCCTCCACAGGGTAGAGCTCTGCCCTCCTGTCCATGAGGTAGGCATAGATTATGGGCATTGAGCTGTGAGTCTTATAGTTCACTATCTCATAATTGCCCTCTGTGAATTCCTTCCTGTGAGAAAGGAGCTTTTCGTAATTCTCTCTCGTGAGCATGATATCGAGGTCGTCGTCCCACGGGATAAAGCCATTGTGTCTTATGGCTCCGAGCAGGGAGCCTGACGACAGGAAATATTCTATTCCCAGCTTCCTGCACTTTCCGTCGAACCATTTCAGGTCCTCTAGCAGGATACTATGCATAGTTTGCAATTCAGTCTTATTCATTCTATCTATCTCCTTATGGAAGAACAAAGAACTTGAAGCCGCAGAGGTCTCCTCTCATGCAGGCAAGTATCAGCATACAGCACGAAGCGAGCATCACCACTGATTCGTAATGTCTGTTTTCTCCGAGCGGATCGTTCCTTCTTTCATTTTCAAGCACGGAAGCCATCATTGGGAACATTATGTACATACTGAAATTTCCGAAACGATGGAAGATTGAATATGAGCGTATCAGCACTATCTCCATTGCAAGAAGTATTACAGAGCATATATACATTCCCTTGATATCAGCCTTATCCGGCAGCTTCCTGTATCGCATTAGTGTGTATACCAGCACCGCACAGCTTGCGATACCGATAAGGTATTCCCACATATAGCTGTAGGAGTTACCCGAAGTATAGTACTCAGCCTTGGTGGTTATAGAGTCGAGCAGTCGCCTTCCGAGCTTGAAGGCTGCGGCGCAGAGCACCAGCAGCTCGACTATTTTAAGTACTGTTTTCCACGTCTTTCTGTCCGACCAGTTATCGTATATAGTCAGGACAAAGTACATAGCTATGATAGGTATTACCGCAACATGAATAAGCGAAGCCACAAGACACCATATAACGTTCATGAAACTGCTTTTCTTTTGCACCAGCTCGTCGTACATACACCTAGCTACGATAGAAAAAGCCATAGCGTTCCTCAGACCACTTATAACCCCGAGGAAAAGTCCCTGTGACATGAAAAAGAAAAAGCATACCGCTATACTCTGCGAGGTGATATGCTTTTTCGCAGCCTCGGATTTAAGTATGTGGAATATGTTCATATAGAACACAAAGCAGGCAGTCATCGGCAACAGGCCCTTTATCTTAAGGTTTGCCGTGATATAGAAAAGGAGGTATGCCAGCGGAGAATTAACATTTTTCAGGTAGGAGGCAGCCCAGTTTTTAAACGGAACACCTATCCATCCAGACGATATCGTCCTCCATCTTGAGAGGTCTGCCGACGGGGCAGGCACATAAAAAAAAGCCAGCACACACAGGAATATCATCACCTTGTTTAGTGTCTTTTCCGGTGTTTCTCCCGGTAGCGGGTTTTTAAGCCGGTTATAATAATAAAGAGTCAGAATGGAATAGATAATAACACCGCATAGTCGCTCAACGAAAAATGTATTCTCCATCCATAACAGAGCATCAGACATTACAAATTCTCCTCGCTTTAAAACCTTAGGAATACATTTTACTGAGAGCTGCCAATGTATTTTTTATATTCAAGGACAGTCTTCTCAACAACCTTGTCCCATAAATAGTTTTCCTCTGTCAGTCTGCGTGCATTCTTAGACATTGCGCTCCACTTGTCCTTTTCGCTCAACGCCTTCGTTATCGCTTCTGCAACAGAATCCGGATCCGTTTCAGCTTGCCAGCCAGCACCGCCTGAACGAATCACCTCTCCCAATGTAGTACCTTTTGTAACTATACATGGCAGTCCGTAATTCAGGGCTTCGAGTATCCCCATAGGCATACCCTCGGAGCGTGAAGTCTGTATGAACAGATCGCATTCCTTAAGCACCTTCTCCTTATCTGCTCCCATAGTTTCCCTGTGCAGGGACACGACCTCCTCAAGAACACGCTCCCTTACTGTATTTCTGATATAATCGTGCATACCCGACGAATCAGGGCCGTAAATGTCAAGGCGGCAGTTACTCCTTATCATGGCGTCCTTTGCCTTTGTCACAGCCTCAAGAAGTATATCCACGCCCTTGCTTATGATATCGAGCCTGCCGATATAAACTATCTGTGACTCGTTTTTTTCCGTCCAAGCTTTCTCGTAATCAAGCCTTTCAATACCGTTTGTGCCTATAAAGGAACAGTCTCCGAATCTTGTCCTCATCATTTCAGGTCTTGACAGGAACTGCAAAGCAGCTGCTCCCTTTATAAATCGATTAAACAGAAGGATATTTCCGGCAATCTTTTTCAGCTTTCTCTGCCTTTGTGCGTTTGATGTCAGACAGCCATGTGGGATTATAATATAGGGTATGCCCGCGCTCCTAGCCTGCTTTGCATAGGGCAGGAAGGCAGTATAATACACCTCATGAAATACTATCAGATCAGGCGAGCAGAACGGCTCTGGAAGTTCCTTCAGCGTGATACCTTTCCTGTATTCTAGTTGCCTGATATCAGCCTTCATATCAATTCCTCTTACATTCAGAAGAGCACACTCCGCATATTTAGACTGATAGTATACGTGCTTAGGAACAGCAGTGCATACACCACTGAACGGGTTGTCCCTGACAGATGCTATATGTAGAATTATCACCTTACGTCTCCTATTTCCTAAGAATCGCCTTATAGAGCAATTTTTTCGACCAGGCGGGTGTGCGCACAAAGCCATGAATATATATCATATTCATAACAGCTTCCTTCTTTGTTATCATCTCATGCTCGAGCATGAAGTCCTGAAGGGTTTTCCAACCGGTGATCCTCTCCTTTGAGCCGCGCTTTGAATCAAAACCATTTCCCACACGGACATACACAAGGGATTCGTGGATATTTGCAAGTCTGCACTTTGCCGCTATCATATTGAGCCAGAGGTAATAGTCCTCAAGGAGAAGCAGCGTCTTGTAGCCGCCGCATCTTTCAAGGGCTGAGCGCTTCATGCATACGGATACGTGGTTCATAGGGTTGCGCTTCCTTCCCATTTTCACGATATCCTCATGATTTTCAGGACATGAGCGCACTCTCATATCCTCGTCGGTAGAGTTGTTGAACTCGGCGATATCCGTGCCGAGAACATCTATATCCGGATGAGCTTCAACATAGCTTATCTGCTTTTCAAATCTCCTCGGATCGCTTATATCGTCTGAATCCATTCTGAAAATATAGTCGCAAGTGCATTTTTCCGAGCCTATCCTCAGCGCTTCTCCGAGGCCATGGTTCTCCTCCTGAGGATAATACCTGACTACGCTCTCCTTACCCTCACGGAACCTGTCAAGCACATCGTAAAGCTCCTCGGTAAGAGGTCCATCAAATACTACGACTATCTCGTCGGGCTTTACTGTCTGCTGCTCGTATATGCTTTTCAGAGCGATATCGAGGAATTCAGGATCGTCATTCTTATACACTGACATGAGCACAGAATAGGTATGGGTTCTGTTTACAGATACCGTATCTTTCGCAACAGCATCAGCTTCCGCAGGGACTTCCCCAGCGCTCTCTTCTTCGCCGAGACCCTCAGCCTTGCTGAATTCTCTTGCAATAGCTCCTGTGCCGCCTTCAACTATGCCCTTTCTCCTCAATACAGATGATATGGAGCCAAGAAACATCTTTGCGTCCATGATAAAGCCGTTGAGGCTACCCTTTCTCAATTCGTCCGCGTATACTCCGTCCAACTTTGCCTTCTCGGGTATCTCCAGCTCGTCTCTGCCATTTATCTGTGCAAGTCCCGTAAGGCCAGGCTTTATATCATTTGCGCCGTACTTATCACGCTCAGCAGTAAGGAAATCCTGATTCCACAGTGCAGGACGTGGACCAATGACGCTCATATTTCCAAGGAAGATATTCCAAAGCTGGGGCAACTCGTCTATGGAGGTCTTTCTTATGAAAGCTCCAACTTTTGTTATGCCGCCGTTCTTAAGCATGTGAGTGGGAACGTCCTTGGGAGTATTCACCGACATGGAGCGGAACTTCATCAGCTGGAAGTACCCTTTGTCCTGGGCCACACGCTTCTGTCTGAATATGACTGGACCGGGATCATCCGACTTTATCGCCATCGCTGTCGCCGCATATACCGGAGACAGCAGGAGAAGACCAGAGAATGATATTGCTATATCCATTCCGCGCTTCACATACTTCTCATAGAAAGTGGGAGTATGACCTGTAACACCTACCGCTTCAAGGTGTCCCTGCATACCGTCCGCATTTACCGGGTCGTTCACATCCTCGACGAAGATGACCTTCTTACCCTCCATAACGTTCTTTTCATCTGGCTGATCGTCATAAACCGAATGCGGATATTGCTTCTTAGCGATATGCCGCATAACAAGGAAAGCTGTGCCTGCCGCAGCCCCAGTAACAACCAATGCCCTTTTCAGTTTTGTCTTGCTATCCATAACCAACTCTTTGACCCCCAAATTATCAATATGATATTTCGATATCATTTTCAGCCTATTATCTCTCCGTAGCCGGAAGTAGTTCCTGCCGCCACCGACGCTGAAGACCTTACAACAGTGCCGCAGTTGAGATGACAGCCGTCACCGATGACCGCATTATGGTTTATGACCGTACCCGCTGATATGATACAGCCTATTCCGACCGACGAATCCGTATGTACCACTGCCATCGGCTCGATGAACGAGCCCATTCCGATAACAGCAGAAGGCGATACATAAGCTCTTGGGTGTATAAGAGCAGGCACCTCGTAGCCTGCGAATGCCAGCCTGCCGATAAGCCGCATACGCATTTCAGAGTTACCAATAGCTGCTACAGCACAGTCGAATTCCTGTCTGAACCTTTCGTATTCATACAGCGCTCCGACAGCTGCCGGGTTACTGTCGTCAAGAAAAGCGACGCCGTCGTAATTACCCGTTGACTCGGCGATCTCCTTTGCGACCATACCGTACTGTCCTGCGCCCAAGATCAATAGCTTACGCATACCTATCTCCTCTTCGTTTGCTTATTCACCGGGAAGCCTAAACCCGGTAAGCAAGCCCATATAAGCATCCTAAGTAAAGCTGCTCATATCAGCCTGTAATAAACAGTATCCTGAAAATCCGTATCCTTGTAAGTTTTTCTGTCAGATCTTTTTGATATTGAGTGCAGTATATTATGGTGATGTATTTCCATTTCAGTAACCATACCTTTTAATTATACATTCAGGAGCTATACAATGTCAAGGTAAAATTTGCGATTTCTGCATACGATTGCCCATTTTTGTAGTATATTCCATTTCACGGCGTGAAGGAACATAAAATGTTGCCCGTTTGTGCCTGACGGACAGGCTTTTACTGCTCCTCCACTCCGTTTTCGGTAAACCGCAGTATCCTGTCGCATATCTCCAGTGCGGCAGGGCGGTGAGTGACTATTACAACCGTCTTGTCGGTCATACTTTTAAGATTCTCAAGCACCCTTCTCTCGGTAGCTTCGTCAAGAGCACTGGTGGCTTCATCAAGAAGCAACACCGGACACTTGGAATATATAGCCCGGGCAATAGCTATACGCTGCATCTGTCCCTCAGAGAGGCCTGTTCCACGTTCGCCGAGAAGTGTATCAACCCCCTCATCGAGCTCACCTACGAACTCCTTAGCGCATGCTATTTTCAGCGCCTCGTTTATACGCTCTCCATCGTTCATTCCTGAACGGTCGGCAAAGCTTACCACATCCCGGATAGTTCCGCTCATAAGCTGATTGCCCTGCGGTACATAAGCGAAGAGTCGATGGAATTTTGCGGACAGCTCCTCTGTATTTTCTGATATATCGGTGATATATCTTCTTCCACCGTCCAGCTTGTATATACACATCAGCAGCTTGAGCACCGTGGATTTTCCGCAGCCGCTGTGGCCCGTAAAGGCTATATACTCTCCCTTTTTTATCTCAACGCTGATATTTTTGAGAACTACCGGCATTTCATCCTTGCTCATGCGACGAACGCTGTCTCCCGAGGGATAATAGGCAAATTCCACGCCGTCAAGTCCCAGAGAGCAGAAACTGCTACGGTAGTATTCCAGCGTTTCACTTATATCCATTGAAACAACCTCGGAATCGTTTTCAAACTCCTCTATCTCCATAAGACGCTCTGCACTTGCCGTCATGGCGTAAAACCTCGGAAGATAGCCTGTGATATTGGCAAATGGAGCCTGTATCTGAGCTATCAGCTGAGTTATGGCAGTCAGGGTGCCATAACTTATAGCTCCCGTAAGTATCCCGTAGCCGCAGTATATTACGCCGCCCGCATACATCCCCTGCATACCTGCCTGAAATCCTATATTACATATATTCGAGAAGCGTATCCGCTTCATTCGTGCCTTTTTGTGATCCGCCATTTTCTCGTCAGCTTCATTTTGTGTCTGTTCCTCAGCCGCAAAGGAGCGTATCATCATCATGCTGCCGAGGCGTTCCTGAAGGAATACACGGAGCTTTCCGTCCTTCTCCTGTATGTTCTTATGGAGCCTTTTCAGCACTCTTCGGAAGCCGTATGTGGCAATTATGAGTACTGCACCGACAGGGAGCAGCACGAGAGTTACACGGTAATCAAGGAATATCATCATAGCAATGGCGCTTATGAGCTTTACTGTCATACCGGCAAGTCCGGGAAGTATCTCAACACCGCTCTGCGCCACGACCACCGCGTCATTAGTGAAACGGTTCAGCCACTCTCCCGAGTGTACCGCGCTGACGGCACCGAAATCCTTTTTCAGAATATTATCCAGCAGCCGCTTCTTTAAGAGGTTTTCCAGGGAGGAGCAAAGATACTCCTCAAGCCAGCGTATCACTGCTCTTATCGCCACCTGTGAGGCTACGAGAAGAAGTATCAGCAACACATTTGACAGAAAGCCGCTCCGGTCTCCGCCGGCTGCGCAGTCAACGATATTGCGCAGGAAGAGCGCATAAAGAACGCCACTGGCGCCATGGATGGCATTCAAAGCAATAAGCCCTGCTATGCCCCATTTTTTCCTTCCGGTCACGTCACAGAGCCATTTTAACGCGTTCCTTTTCATCGCTTTATCAGCCTCTTGAGCTTATCGCGGACATAAAAGAGCGGACGCTTGATGAAGAGGAAATCCACCCATACATGAACATAGAGCCTGTAAGGGGTCTCGTCAGTCCCGTGCCATTTCCCTTTGTGGCAGAATTCGGTGACTATGCCCTTTATCTGCTCCGGACTCACCCGTTCAAGCTGCCAACAGTTATCGCCGATTATCGTATATTTGCCGTTTTCATAGCGAACTACACGGTGTATCACGCCCTGCATATCCGGGCGAACATACATCACGAGATCGTACCTCTTTGGTTTTCTCGTCAGCTTTTTTACAAGTACGGCGTCACGTCCTCCACGTATCATAGGACGCATACTTATACCGCTAGGTACACTAAGGTAGCTTCCGTGCTTTTCAAGCTGTTCAAGCTGTGCCCTGCCCATCAGTCGTCTATAGCTCCGATCTTCCTGAGCTGGGCGATGATGTTCTTCACATCGCGCTCCATAGCCTCTTTCGGACCGTCATATTTCTTCAGCATTTTTGCGACTATCTCAGCCTCTGTTGTATCCTTTTCTAGACAGCCAATAATGAAGCCTGCTGTTTCATTGCTTCTTACAAGTCCCGAAAATTTTGAAGCGCCTGTGGATACAAGGAGCTTTTCGCTGCCATCGTCATGTGTTATGAATCCTTTGTTGAGTTTCATGTTTTTCACCCTTTCATACCATTATATGCGACCTCTGCCGCTTTGATATCCATATTGCATTCCAGTCTATACAGATCCGTTCCTGCAGCAAGTTCGTCAATGAGCCTGAGCGTCTTTGCCAGCTGCACTGGGCTTTGGGGACGGTATACCTGCTGGATAAGCATGGAATATGCTTCGGACTTTGTTACCCTTGTTATCTTGTTCTCACTGCCGCGGGCAAGTATACAGACAGCCTTAAGCGGCACTGATATGTTGCAACCGAGCCTGTGCTTTCCGTTATACGGTGTGCCATAGGCCACAGCTCCCCCATTCGTTATCCTTACCAACGGCTTGTCGTCGTTCACCATTACTGCCTTATCGCCGAAATACTCGCGCCACAACCTTGTATGAGTAGACTTTCCAGTTCCCGACTTTGCCGTGAACAGAAAGCACTGTCCGTCCACAGCTATAGCTGAACCGTGGAATAGTACCGTGTCATAGTCCGGCATTCTCTCAGCTATCTTGCGGTATACTGCAAGCTCCTCCCGGTATTCATCTGTGGCAGCTATTGGCTCACGTCCCTCGGCAGCCGCACATCTCAGCTCACGCTGATATTCAAAGTCTATGTCCTCCTGAGATGTACTGATTGAAAAATCGGGAACTTCATCGGAGTAATAGTCACGGCAGTAGTTGTGTACCTCTTCATAAATTGAGTCTACCTCGACGATCCTGTCAGCAAATTTATATTTCCCTTTAAACATATTCCCTGCTCCATAGATATATAAGCGTTATTCAAACGGGTCTATCCTTGCTCCCTCGGGCTCCGCCGCGTCCTCGCTTTCAGCAGTCACGGCGTCCGTAGAAGCAGTAGTATCTGTATTTGTCTCAACCGTCTCTTTTTCCACAGCCATTTCCTTTACCGCGGAAGACGTCACAGCAACCGAGGAAACAGTCCCGGAGACCTCAACATTCTGCGTCTCGGTCAAGATTCCAGAAGGAGCTTCCTTTTCGCTGTCTATGGTATTGCCCCTTACGGTATCGCAACCTGTCATCAACAGCGTTGCAGCAAGAGCGGTCATAATTATCTTTTTCATTTTTCTGCCTCATTTATTGACGTCTGCCCGTTCAGCATGGGCAGGCGAGTACTCGCTTATTATAAAGAAGCACCGCTCCGTCCGGAATGGTGCCTCTTTATACATAACATTAGTGTGTCAGATCCGTTCAGAACGGATCAACCTGCTCGCCCACCGGAGGGCTGGTTGTGATAACGTCTTCTGCATCAAATGCTACAACGTCAAGAACAGGCTGGATATACTTTTCCATTTGTTACACCTTCTTTCAATAATTACTTAGCAGCATATGCTATTGCTTTTTGATTGTAAAGATATATAGCCTTAGCAAGTGTCTGCTTGTTTGTATCGTCCATATTTGCAAAAGCTCTTGCGTAGGAAAGAACGCTGGCTGTTACAGTATAGGTATCTGTACCGTCTGTAACGGAGAATGTGTGCTCCTTATCGAGCATATTTGACG
The DNA here is from genome assembly GCF_017650195.1 of Ruminococcus sp. GTDB lineage: Bacteria > Bacillota > Clostridia > Oscillospirales > Ruminococcaceae > Ruminococcus. The sequence goes on from NZ_JAGCFH010000320.1 coordinate 25,011, forward strand.
AGATATTCTTGACCTCAAGGTAATACTCTGTTCCGCTCTTCCTGAGATCCGCTTCTGTATCGCCAATGTAGTATCTATACTTATACGGGTCTGCTCCCTCGGCGTAATTGTAGTACAGTCTCAGCGAATTATCATCTGCGAATACTACTGAAAGGCTGATGCCGTCTACGCCAGCTGGCTTTGTGCCTGTCTGAGAAGCCCTATAAGCTTCGAAAACATCTGTACTTACTGCTGTAACATCGCTGCTTACGGTCTTGTTTGCATTCTTGTCAAAATAGTTCTTTACAGCTGCGCCGTAATCAATGGAAGCAGCAGAAAGAGCTGCCATTTTTTCGTTTGAGCTGCTCTTTGTAGCTTCAAAGTACTGACCTACTGAGTAATTGAAACCGCTTGAAGTAAGGTCTGCGCCCTTGCTCGAAAGGAGAGCATACAGCTCGCCAGTACCGCTTACTATGCGGAAATTGATATTGTCATCTACCTGTGTAGCATAAATCGGGCAGGTAAACTTGTTCTGTCCGTCGGAAACAGAAGTGTCGGAAATGAACTGTCTCTTTGTAACGCCGTCTATATTATACTCTGCATAAGCAGCTGTATCCTTCTTGAGAGTGTCGCTGAGCTCCACATAATAGTTGAGACCAAGGCTGCCGCCAAAGGTAACTGATACTGCCTTTATCGTTGCGCTTGCAGCAGAGACCTCTGACTTCTTATAAACAGTGATAGAAGGAGCGTTCTCAGCCAGTGAGAAGTGATATGTTCCCATGTATGAGCTGCCCTCCCAGCGAGGCTTGTAAACGCCGGGCTCGGGATTGTTGCCCTCAAACTTTGTTCCGTTTTCGTTCACATAAACGATATGATCCACCTCAAAACCTGTGGAATATATGTCAGTGTCCTTGTCGAGCACTCCTCTTTCGCCGTTCTGAGCTTCAAGGCTGTATGTGATAGGATAAGCAGCCTCTCCGTAAGCGATGTTATGTACCTCAGGAGTTACCGCTACCTCGCGCTCCTTGATATTTACTTCAGTGATGCCATATAGCTCGTCAGAAAGACCAATATCAAAGAAGTGCTGCTTCCTTGCACCGCTGAATCTGTATATCTGAAACCTGAATTCGACTGTACGTGTGGAGGAAAGTGAATTATCAACATAATAATATATCTTGGGATTTCTTCCACACATATCCGCAAAGAATTCCTGCTCCTCCTCATTGTAGCAGTCAGCAAGCTTTAATTCAAAATCGCTCTGCTCGATAACGCCGTCGTAGTAGAAGTCTTTCTTGGGTATGATCTGGAGCTGAGCCTCGTCAGTCTGTATCTCATAGATACCGCTGATCTCAGGGTCTATATCTACTTCCATTTTATACTTGTAAGGAACGCCGTTGAATGTGAAGTCATCGTAGAGGTACTCTCTCTTGACTGTTACACCCTCGGGTCTCTCCCTCTGTGTTGCCTTGTCGATTATCGAAAGAAGTGTATTGGAGTATACTGTAAAGCTCCTGCCTGTCCAGTATCCCTCCTGCTCCTCTCCGTAGAAAGTATCCTCGTTCTTCTCTGCGCCAACAAATGTATAGTCAGTTATGCCACTTTCAAGAAGCACAATATTCTTTGCGTCTGAGAAACCGCAGTCTGTGCAGTGATCCGTGAATCTGAGGTAAGCAGAATCGTAACCTTCTGCATCGCTCTCATCCTTGGTGTAGCTTGCTGTAAGAGTATGATTGCCGGATGGTATCCTTACGAAGCCGCCGGAGCCCATTGCCTTTCCGACATATACATCTGTTCCGTCAAGCTTGATATTGAGCTTGTCAACGCGCTCCTCAGAGGATAAAAGAAACTGGAGATACAGGTCTTTTCCTGAGGGTACGCTTACGCTCCATGAAGTAACAGCCTCGGTACTGTCCTTCTGGCGATTGTCATTTATCCAGAATCCGTTTGCCTCATTATAAACAAACTTGTTAGCTCCACTGGATTTTACACTTATAGTACAGTCGGAAGCTCCCACCATGCTGTGAGCAACGCCTGAAGAATGTGTGCCGTCGCCGTTGTCGAAAGCAGCCTTTGTGCTTCTGAATGCAGCCACATCGCTGAAATGATATTCCTTTGTGTTGTATTCGCCTGTCTCGAAGGTATATACATATCTGTTATTTCTGAATACCTTGCTTGTCACGTCGGAAATACCGTTCCACTCAGACGGAAATACGAGTTCGTCGTCTGAAGCTATCTTTATTATCTCACCGTTCAAATAGCTTTCTTCGCCAGGTGATAATTCAAAGGGGGTCTCCCTGCCCTCATAATAGATGTTGATGATGCCGGCGGTATTGTTCCTTACAGGTCCGGAGCAGAATATGCACTCCATCGTATTGCATTCAGCGCTTGCTGTAAGCACTGTTTTAGCAGCGATAAATCCTGTTCCTGCCGGTATCGAGTAGGCAGCTACAGAGACCGCTGAAAGAGCGCTTGCAATGATCCTCTTTACAGTATTATTTCTCGTTTTTTTCATTATTAATTGATTCCTCCCTAAAAATTTAAAGGTATCCGTTTATACGGAAATATCATATCCAGATCCCAGTCTTATTCTAATTTGCTACGATTAATATGCCTGAGGTATGAGCCGTACCTCCGTGAGGCGAAACGCGGAAGCAGCAGCCATACTGATGTATAAAGACAAAAAAGGGGCAAGGACCTATCAATGCTTGTATACCGGAACTTAAAAAGCCATACAAATATTTCAAGAATCTTTACCCATCTTCGTATTCAGATCAATAATGGAACGTTATTCAAAATTAATGTTATTATATCACAAAAATTTAGAAAAGTCATTGTGTAAAATGCATATTTCACAAAACTATCACAATAATTGTAGTTTAGTATAATTTACCTTTGTTTTTACACAATGTTTACCGTCGAAGTGTACAACGCGTAATTTTTACTATCAATAATACATTTTATTATATCAAGAACTGCGCAAAAATGCCGGCAAGCGTAACTTTCGCAGCCGGCACAGAATAATTTACCGTTATGTCACGGCTTTGCCTAAAACGAGAAAAGGCAGGACAAAAACAAAGACAACTGTTATTATACACAGGATCAAATTTATAAAGGATAGCAGTATATACGCCCTTCCGGCTCTTTTCTCCTTGTTCCCGAGGCAGATTGCGCCTATCAGAAAACCTACAAGGGGGATGAGCAACGAAAGTATGATAAGTCCGTCTGCTGCTGGTCTGTCCTCACGTGGGAGCTCTTCGCCGTTCTCGTCCTTCGGTGGCACTACTCCGTGAAACTGTGAATTAACGTACTGCCCCGGAGCCGGAGTCTTGCATACCGGGCATAAGCGCTCACCGCTGCCTATTTCCGAACCGCATTTCGTACACTGCATACCTCTCTCTCCTTTATCTCATAAATATATAAGCCGTATATCCTGCGTATACCGTCAGCATCAGGGCACCGTGCCAGCGAAAGAGCTTCTTCTTCGGAGCGCAAAGCAACAACACGAAAAGGCTCATAACTATCAGTGCCACAGTATCCACGGTATTCTGCATTGTAAAGGCTATTGGCGATATCGTCGCCGCTATGCCAAGAACAAAAAGTATATTGAATATATTCGAGCCCACAACGTTTCCGAGAGCCATATCCACCTCGCCCTTCCTTGCCGCAACTATCGATGTTACAAGCTCGGGAAGACTTGTTCCGAGTGCTACTATAGTCATGCCTATAAGATTGTCTGACATTCCGAAGGAACGTGCGATATCCGAAGCGCCGACTACTACCATTCTTCCGCCCACCGCTATTGCCGCTCCGCCTCCTGCTATGCACAACAGACATTTCCATACCGGCATTATCTTATACTCGTCCTCATCGGTACTGTTTCCGGCATCACGTGCTTTTTTGGCAGAGCTTATCATCATATACAGGAAGAATGAAAAAAGCACCAGCAGTACGATACCGCCCCAGCGCTGGACAGTTCCCGTTACTGCGCCAAGTACAAGGAGCGCTCCTGCAACTGCCACCGAAAATGGCAGATCCTTTTTCAGCGTCTCCTTCCCTATCACCATGGGACACAGCACAGCGCAGACTCCGCAGACCACCATGAGGTTGAAGATATTCGAGCCCACGGCATTGCTTATTGCAAGGTCGTTCTTTCCGAGAACCGATGCGCTTACACTCACCGAGGTCTCGGGAAGGCTTGTCCCCATTGCAACTATGGTCATTCCTATGATAAGCGAAGGTACCCTAATTCTTTTAGCAACAGCCGAGCTTCCGTCAACAAAGAAGTCAGCTCCCTTTATGAGCAGTACGAAACCGCCCACGAGCAATATATATTTCAGCATTTTCCGTCTCCTAACAGCGACTGCAGATACAAGTTCAAAAGAACTCAAAACAAGCTCTTTTGCGCCGCTGCCGCTTATATTATTATACCACATATTGCGTCGCATTGCAATACCTATCGACACACTTACCAAAAATTCACATCTTATTTGACAAATGAGGACAGTTTCCCCAAAAATCATCTTTATACCAAAAAAAACAAAAATTGCCTTGAATTAGTTTTGCAATTATGCTATAATTCCAGTTGATTGATTGAACGCAGAATGCGTTTCCCTGCACGCTTAAGTGTGCAGGGAAAGCACATTTATGTGCTCATTCCTCCTGAGACATCAGGAGGTTTATCCCGGCGGCAGACGCCGCCATTTTTCCGGAGGTTAATATGTCAGCAGCACAGATCTTTGCCGTTGTCATCTTCGTTGGAATGTTCATAATGATAGTTCTCGACAAGATAGAACGGCACTACGTCACACTCGGCAGCGGACTTCTCACTCTCGTTGTCGTATTCGGTATTTGTATGCGAAGCGGTACCGCCATATCAGATACCCTCGCCCTCAAGGGCTTTGCCACCAAGGAGTTTTGGTATCAAGTTACGGAAAGCGAAAGCAAGGGTATCAACTGGTCGACGATAATTTTCATCGCAGGCATGATGGTCATGGTGGAGGGAATGGCTAAGGCAGGCTTTTTCCGTTGGCTCTGCATGAAGATTGCTTACCTTGTCAAATGTAAGACAGTTCCCATATTCATAACTTTCATGATAATGTCGGCTGTACTTTCGATGTTCATCGACAGCATCACAGTCATCATGTTCCTTGCAGCCGTTACCATAGAGCTTGCGACTCTTCTCAAATTCAATCCCGTACCTATGATACTCTCTGAGATATTCTGCGCGAACCTAGGCGGTTCAGCTACTATGTGCGGAGATCCTCCGAATATAATCATCGGTACGTCCCTTGGCTTCTCCTTCTTTGACTTCCTCACAAATACAGGTCTCTGTGCGGGAATATCCCTGATCGTGTCAGTCATCTTCCTGTATTTCGCATTCCGCAAGGATATCACCGACGGAAAGAGTGAGCCCGTGGATATGAGCAAGTTCCCCAAGCCCTCAGAGGCTATCACAAATAAAAAAGACTTCATCATAAGCAGCATTATTTTCGGACTTGCTGTCCTTCTACTTGTAACTCACGCAACCACTCACCTTACCGTTGCGAGTATCGGCCTTTTCATAGCAGCGGTGACTCTTGTAGCCTTCGGCAAACATGCCAAGGAGCTCATAAAAAAAGTTGACTACAAGACCCTCCTCTTCTTCATAGGCCTTTTCGTAGTCGTAAGCGGACTTGAGGAAACAGGAATACTCAAGCTCATTGCTAACTTCATCGGCGACATCAGCGGTGGAAACGTAATGCTCATGATAGCTATCATACTCTGGGTATCAGCTATTGCCAGCGCTTTTGTGGACAATATACCCTTCGCCGCAACAATGGTGCCTATCATACAGAGCCTTGCGGAGACATCTGGAGTTCCTATCTCCACTCTTGCATGGGCGCTGGCTATGGGTACAGATATCGGCGGCAGCGCTACTCCTATCGGAGCCTCAGCAAACGTTGTGGGCACCTCTGTAGCCCAGAAAAACGGCTATCCTATCGGCTGGGGCAGGTACTGCAAGCGTCTTGCTCCCGCAACAGTTATAGTTCTCGGTATATCAACGGTATATCTTTTCGTAAGGTATCTTTGATAAAATAAACAACAGGATATTATAAAAAGGAGGAATACTCATGTCACAGTTTATCATTTCAGTAGGCCGTGAATTCGGAAGCGGCGGAAGATTTATCGCTGAAGAGCTCGCTAAGCGCTTCAACATACCGCTATACGACCGTCACCTCATTACGGAGATTGCCGCAAAGACTGGTCTTACTCCAGAGGAAATCGAAAAGTACAACGAAAAGCCCAAAAACCACCTCCTCTCGCGCAGAGTCAACGGCTTCAGCAACTCGATTGAAGACAATATCGCTGAGATGCAGTTCAATTTTCTGAGAGAAAAGGCTGCAAGCGGCGAGTCATTCGTCGTTGTGGGACGCTGCTCGGAAACTAAGCTCCGCGACTTCAAATGCCTTGTTTCGCTTTTCATACTGGGCGACATGAGTGAAAAGATAAAGCGCGTCATGAACGTCTATGAGCTCACAGAGGACAAGGCTAAAACCCTTATCGACAAAAAGGACCGTAAGAGAAAACGCTACCACAACTATCACTGTGATGGACACTGGGGTGATTCTAGACTTTACGACCTCAGTATCAACAGCTCACGTCTCGGTATAAACAGGACTGTAGATATGCTCGAAAGCTACGTAAAAGCAAGGATATCCGGAGAATAAACTGTCACCGGTCACGATAATAAAAGAAGGGGCTGTAAAAAAACAGCCCTCCCAAAACAACACAGTTGCCTCTTCAAGAAAAATTTGAAGGGGCAACTGTTTTTTATGTTAATCGTTGAAAACTTCTCACCCCCATAAACAGGGTATAACGAACAAGCACGAAGAAAAAATGTTTTTTTCGCGCTGATCAAGATCTATTTTAAAGTTTACTGATCGAAATGGATCTGAATGATAGTTCATATCGGTCGTTTCTTTTTTGA
>NZ_JAGCFH010000321.1 GCF_017650195.1 Ruminococcus sp.
CTCATTGTTTTTTTGATAGGATTGATGTATAATAAGAATAAGTATTTGATTCGGATCAACTTTATTAAAACTACTAATATGGAGAATGACAATGAATATATTAGCCTCAATTATTCTTATGATAGTCAGCACTGAAAAATGGACAAAGCTTATCCTACTGTTTACGCTTATATGGTTTATTACAACGCCGATAATCAAGAAAGTCACAAAAAGCAGTACAAAGAAACGTCTGATACGAGGGTGTGCAGGATTTTTGCCATTTGTATTATGTATCATCTATGCGGCTATGAATATACATCCTGCAACCTACCAGTATTTTATTATGAGGGGAGGCTTGCTTTGTCTTATACTGTTGATGTTGTCGGTAACGATGTGGATTCCTGACAGCAAAAAAGAAGGAAAATTCCATATCTCAAATGTAATAAAGGGCTTAATGGTGGGCGGCGGAGTTATTACATATTTTGTTGCTATCATCTTATTAGTGCAGAATACTTACGTTACTGACTATTCAGAGCTTGGATGGGCAGAATCCTTTTCTTGTATGATAGATTCAATGTCAGAAAGCTACGTCAGCAGGGATTATAAAAATATCAACTTTGAAGAACTGAAAGAAAAATTATTACCTGTGGTTGAAGAAGCAGAGAAGAATAATGATAAAACAGCATTTGCAAAGGCACTTTTAGAGTATCAGTATGAGTTTTATGACTCACATATCTGGTTCGAACAAAACAGAGACGTTTTATATCGGGCAGAGGAAGAACTTTCCGGAAATGATTACGGGCTGAGTATGTATAAGATAAGCAACGGAGATACCATTGCAATTATGGTCAAAAAAGATTCGCAGGCTGAGAAGGCAGGTATCCATAATGGTACTGTAATCAAAAAATGGAACGGTGTTGATGTTAATGAGGCAATGCTTGATGTACGATGTCTTGATTATTGGTATCAGTTTGAGGTGTTAGAAAATGAAGCCCTGATGAAGCCTATATTTCTTGCAGGCCAGGGCGGAGAAACCGTTATTGTAACTTTTATTGCGGATGATGGCAGTACCAAAAGTGTTCATCTTGATTCTATTGGAAGCTATAAAACAAGGGAATCGATAGTGCTGAGCCGTTTTTACAGTATAAACAGAATTTCAGGTGAAAATTTTTCATGTAGAATGCTGAATGATGATACAGGTTATCTTCGAATAACAAATGAGCATTATGGAGATCATATGGACGACATTCTTACATATTGCATTGGTAAGCACAAAAAAGTTTATGAAGAACTCAATGCCAAGTTACAGGAGCTTTCAGACAACGGCATGAAATACCTTGTTATAGACCTGAGAAATAACTCCGGGGGATATGTGCAGGTAGGCAATGCAGTGGCGTCCTTGTTCGCTGACAGAAAACTGACAAATAAAGCAGCCATTGAAAGATATGGTCATATCATACCGATGAATACATTTCATACTTTTGATGAAGGAAAATGGAAGGAATTATCTGTTGCAGTGATTGTTAATGATGCTACTGTCAGCGCGGTTGATGATCTCACACATCTGTTGTCTCAATGTCCGAATGTAACTGTAATGGGAATCACTTGTTCCTCTAATTCTGTACAGACAACAGGTGGGGTATGTTACCTTTCAGATGATATGTTTGAGGTACATTGTCCCATAATCTACTCCCTTGATGAGAATAATGATATCCTTGAAGTAACTGCTGAACGTCAGGCAAAAGTTGGGTTGGATTTAAGAATACCGGTGGATTATGATGCGGCTATGATGATATTTAGTGATTCAGAAAATGACTTTGAAATTGAATTCGCCATAGATTATTTGCACCAGTATCAGAATTAAAATATTCTTCTTGATATGACAACGCTCGCATGGAGAGCTTTTTCGCCACAGTGAAAAAAGAAAAGCTGTATCAGATACCTACATACCGAATGAAACGTGAAGAGGTCAGAACAGTCATCTTCCGATACATCTTCGGCTACTACAACACCCAGAGGATCAACAGCTTCAATGCAGGTGGTCTCCCACCTGTGGCACTAAGAACTTCAACAGGGCTGTCTCATCACGCTGCCTGATATCTGCCTATCCAAGATTTTTGGTATTCTCCGACTGCACATTTCTTGACAATTCCAAAACTCTATATTTCATTTTTATTTGTACCAAAACAACGCAGGTTAAGAGGAATAATCATTGTGCTTCTTCATAGAGATAAATAACAAGTATTTAAACGTGAATCTTGGTTTGTCTTTATCAAACGTGTTACTTTAGCACCATGTATAAATCCGTTAACAGATTGTATGATTACAGTTTCTGCGTGTATTATCATATATGTTCGGAGTTTTACAGTTGTGATAAAAACAGCTTCCAAAGGCGTAAATACGTCATTTGGAAGCTGCTTTTTTATCTGAATAGTAATTCTTTTAGATGATATAACCAACCTGCTTTTAATAATAAACTTCCTATTATTATACTGGCAGATCTGTTATTATTCCGAGTAGGTATTTCTGTATGCAAAGAGCGTCGTTTGAAGTCAGTCCCTTTATTGTACTGTCAACATCTGCGTTATTGAGCCCCTGAGTAGTAATACATAGTTTCGAGCTTCCGTTAAGACCGTATTTATCAGGATTTGCCAGTGCCTGCATTATAAGCACAGCATCTGCAAGGTCTACAGTACTGTCACAGTTAGAGTCACCATAGTTTGTAGCTTCACTGTATTCCTTTTCGTTTATGAAGAGAAAGCAGCATTTTTCCGCCATCTGACCGTCCTTTACAGTTATGTTCAGCTCTCCGTTGGCAGCAATCCTGTAGTCTGTAATCTGATTCATGGCAGCTTTTGTTTTCGGGTAGCTTTCGTCCGGCAGATTATAACCGAAGTAAGGGGACACGGCTTTTACAGTATATTCGCCGTCGGGGAGAAACATTTCTCCCGCAGCGTTTCTGTATACGACATTGCCATCGGCATCATAGATTTCGAGTAGGAATTCGTCGTATCCCATGAACCTGTAGTTCTTATACGAAATATAATTTTCCTTAGGACGTTCCTCCGAAATGTCAATAGCTTTTATGTAAACATTGGTGTTTTCAGACCTAAACGCATAAAGTGTTATGTCCTTTGTTTCATTAGATGCGTCAAAGCTGAAATATACATCGTTTTTGCATATATAACCGCTAGGAATGTCAAAGAGCGACAATAAATAGCTTTGACCTGCGTAAAGACCTCTTACACATCCGATATTGTAATCAGACGAGTTCCATCCGGCAACGGGGATATTATAGTCGCTTCCGTTCAGATATACATTGCAATGGATATTAGGAATGTATTCTCCTGTCTCACTGTCAATAACTGAAACATTTACACAGCAGTTGTCGCCTTTGTCATCGTTCTTTGAATGCTTAGGAACTAGCTTTATATAAACATCATTATCGTCCTTGGGATAAAGCGTGAATGAAACTTCAAATAATGATATACCGTCGGCGTACAAACCTTTGTCTGGAGAGTATTCAAAGAAGAAGCTGCTGTTATACTGAGCAGGAGAATAGACTTTTATATTGTATGTTCCGTTGAGGTTCTCAAGGGTTATATCATCGTCTTCGTTCGTGTTGTATTCCATCTCTCGCGGCGTCCGGTAGGCAAGCCCTTCATTGACCTTGCAAATCACGTCCTTTGGAGTTTCGCCTGTTTCAGAATCAATAATATGTATCCTCAGCTTTGATTCCACGTCTGGCGTTTCTATACCCTCTTCAAAGCAGAAGCAGATATCCTTGTCGGGGATTCCATCACTTACGGTGAGATTTATCTTGTTACCATCTGGTATTACCTCGTCGGGCAGGAGCTCCGCTGCTCTCTGAATTCTTTCTTCGTCCGTGGAAACGGGCTTGTAATCCGGAAACCCAGTGCTCTTTTCCGTAGTTGCTTCAATTATGTATTTCCCGTCGGGAAGGTAAATGCTGCCATTTGCGTTTATTGTATCTTGAACGAATAAGCTGCCGTTTTCGTCGTATACCGTTACCGTGACGGGCTTTCGCATCTTCCTTATACCGTAATTCTTTGCATTGTCATTGAAAAGGAAGCCAGTCCAGTCGTTGGCTGTTATCGGAACATTTGGTTCAATACCGGCTTTCCTTGCTCTTATTGTGATATCCTTTTTCTCACCGTCATTGTCAAAACGGAAGCTGTAGGAAGTTTCACATACGTATTCCTCTGGGACATTGCTGAGCTCCAACCGGTAGTTTACCGAATCGCGGAGTTCGTTGAAGGACTGTGATGTTGAATCGGAGGTGTTCCATTTTCCGACGTTTATTCTAGTAGTACTGCCTTCAAGCGTGAGTCTTGCATTTACGTTTTCTATATTCTCGCCTGTATCCATATCCACAACGGATATGTCAGCCGAGCAGCTGCCTTTTGTCGGATACTCTTCTTCGGGCACAGGAATAAGTTTTACTGTGATATTCTTCTCGTCTTCATCGAGAACATTGAAGAATACTGAGCCGCTGTCAGTAAAATCAAAAATGACGCCGTCTTCATGATCGCATTCCGCGATATAGTAGCCCCGATATTTTAAAGGGACTGAAAGGAACATAATCCGATAGTATGTACGTAAAGCAGGAACAGTTACCGTTTCGTCGGTGCCGGTCTCGAATAAAATACTCTTTTGTGGGAATAAATCAATATGTTCCCACAGTTCTGAACTGAAGGCCGTACTGTAACCGAATTCATCACTTCCAGACTCGGTCTCCTGAGAGTATGATTCGCCAAAAGCAGGAAAATTTTCGGGAAAATTCGGAGTACCGGATAAATATTCACTGTAATAGTTTACATAAAAGCTGATATCGTCGATATTCTCACCTGTTTGAGCGTCGATTACATTTATGCCGAGAGTCTGAGCTCTGCTGCCGTCATTTTTTTCAAAGTAGAAATCAAGATTGTTGTTTGGCTTGCCGTCCTTTACTTCAATGGGCAGTAAATTTCCGCCGGGCCCAGTACACCTGTAGGATAACGCAGGAATTACCTTGATACTGTACTTACCGTCGGGGAGGTATATGTCATTCTGTCCTTCCATAGCAGTTCTCGCAAAGAGCTCTCCGTTCTCATCATAGACATAGACGTACTGGAATTGTTCCATGAGCTTATCGCTGTCATAAGATTCCTTTTTTGTATCTGATGAAATACCGGTCAGGTCATGGGCTTTTATTTGTACATTTTTTGCAGCGTTTTTCGGATATGCTTTTACGACCAGCTCTTTTGTCTGGTTTTCACTGTCAAAATGAACGAAATAGCTGTCGATGAAAGTTTGCATACCCTGTACCCAGAATGAGAAGGAATATGTTATACCTGGGTACAATTCGTAAACCTCATCAGAGCGCTTTTCTTCTTTCCTGCCTAACGGATAGTTACCGTCGATGTATTCGTTGGCAATCTGATAATCGTAAGAGAAATATGCAGCCTTTTCACCTGTTGTAATATCAATGCATGAAATTTTCAGCGTACACGTACCGGTTTTTTGTACTGTGTGATCTACAAGCGATCCGGTATATATACTGATTGTTCTGTCGCTTTTTTCAGTGGACTCGTTCTGAGTATGTGAAGGTTCAGCACTGTTTGCTGCGGCTGTCCATGAGGGCAGTGCAGTGAGAGCGTTTGCTGCGGAAAGAACGACAGCTGCTATAGCGGTAAAAACCTTTTTGCGTATCATTGTTATACCTCCTTTTATTGCTTTATTATAAGCACTTGATTAATCGGTGTCTCCTCAAATTCGCTGTTTTTTATGAAATTTGTGCTCCCCAAACAAAGTCTGTGGCAATAACCGCAATATGGCGGTTATTGAGGACACACTAATTATAAATAAATTATATACTGCTTACAGCAATAAATCAAGTATTTTATTGTTGTATTTAATTGAATACTTTGAGGGCACTATTGCATAAAAAACAGGGACTTTCCAATTCGGAGAGTCCCTATTATTATCGTGTTTTCTGTACTGCCTATTTCTCAGGCCGTTTATATTCACTTATTAGCATATTGATTAGAACCTTTGCGACTTCGGTATCAGCTTCAGCAATACAATGGAGATATTTGTTGGTGAAACGATATCAGCATGACCGAGTTTTGGTTGAAATGTCTTAATACTTGCGCCGCCATAAATGACATGACTGAAAAAGATTTATCAGATGTTTCTAGAAATGTAGATACTTTATATTTTTGCAGACAATATAACACATCACTGTAACCACTAAAATAATTTGCTCAAAATAAACGCTATGCTCTAAGCTTTAACAATCTATGGACCTTTTTTACCCTGATAAGTTTCCTTTTGGGTCGTTTAGCTTTTTTCGCGTTTTTAGTGATGATATAGTTTTCAATTATATGTGTATAATCCGCCAAATTGCCCTCGACAGGTGATGTCCAGTTTGGACTGTCGAGAAGTCTGTATGCATTAATTCCGGATCTCTTCAACGCCTTGCTATACTTTAAGAACTTGCTTTGTGTAACTCTTGGGAAAAGGAATGTAATTGATCTTGCATATTCTTCTTCATTAAATTTGATAAAATTCACGACTTTGGCAATGTCCCATTCTGCAGCTGAAGCTAGCATGAGTTTTATATCGCATTCATCGAAGGCCTTGCGCTTTTCATCTTTGAGGAAAGAGAAATCGTATATGATAATACTGTATTCGTTAGCGATCTGATTACGCATTTCGTAAGGAAATACAGCGATACCGTTCATTATGAGTCCCCTTTTTGCATTGATAGGATTGATGTGATGAAATACAGCCAAAGCTTCAAATGTATCAGTATCAGCCATTATAATCGCCACTTTTTTAGCTTTTGACAACATAGCAGCAAATTCAAAGGCTGTATGTGTGCATCCAATATGATGCTGTAGTTGCGATATGCCGATTTTTAGACGTTCACTTTCATTGATTTCGGAGACTTCATATACGATGTTATCAATATCGAAATTATCGTGAGCTGTTACCGTTGGGAAATCAATAGCTAAAGATTCATAGCTTTGCTTTGTAACAGTTTCGGAGCAAGACAATTCCTCATGCGGTATCTCTTCATCTGGAGCCTTGAGCTTATCGATCAAAACATGAACATCATCTTCGGACATGGGTTCATCAATAACATTAATGACCTTTTTGGCGTCAGTATCAGTGACAATATCTGTTATGCCATTATTTATAAGCTGTTCTGAAAGTAACGTGAACTCGTTTATATTCTCGACTTTGCCATATACGTATATAATACGCATATTTGGCTTTCGCATTCGAAGAAAGGAAATACAGTCACTTACAGTGATACCTTCTTTTTTGGTAACATCGTCATAGACAACAAGCACATGAGGATTATGATGATCGGCGATCCTGCTCATTGTATTTCCCTTTAATATCGGTTCTATGCCGATAAGATTTATATTTGGATCTTTCTTTACAGCTGTTTTAAATGGTTTAATGTATTTCTTGTCACAAAGAAGAACGACATTCATTTAATCACCAAGCTTTCCCATTATTTTTTTTATATCGGCTAAAATATATCCTGCTTCTGTACCATCGAAAGTATCAGAACTGTCTGATGAAAAATAAATCAGATACAAATTGTTCCCAATAGCGAAGCGAGTAACGAATTTGCTGCCAGAGCTTTTATATATTGTCGTGCATGGCAGAGCTAAATATTTTTCAATGGCTGCGCTGTCAAGGAGGCTGCCGCAAAACTTTTCACCGTTTTTATATATCGATACAGTCTTGACATCAAATTCCATTTTAATATTTTCGGTAAACTGTTTTATGAGATTCTGTTCATTCATACTGCACCCTTCTCAGCAAGGCGTTTTTGATATTCGCTGAATTTAGTGGATATAGTTTCATATACCTTTCCTTGATCCTTTATTGTACCATCAAACGGAATAACTTTTTTGCCGCAGATAATGAGACCGGTTCCTTTTTTTCCTGTTTTCAAATATCCCTCCTGTGTTGGTGACAATTCAAAGAATTCGGATATTTCTTTCAGGTTTTCGGATTTCTGCTGCAAAAGAACTTTGAACTCAGCATTCTCAAGCATTGAACGTGCGTCGGGAGAACGAAGAACATCAATAATATTCTGGGTTATGCCTGTAGCAACTCCGCCGTGTTTTCTTATACGGCTATATACTTTTACAAAGAATTTACCGGACTGAGATGAGTTTTCACCGAACATTACCGAAAACTCATCACACCAGAGCCATGTTCTGATACCGCGCTTCTTATTTGAGATTACTCGCTGCCAAACGAATTCGAGTACTATCTGCAAGCCGACTGAACGCAGTTGATCACCCATGTCGGCAATGTCTATCACGAGGAATTTTTTCTGTACGTCGATATTTGTTTTATCAGCGAAATTCTTTAATGATCCTTTAACGTACAGCTCCAGTATAAGAGCAAGCTGTGATGCTTCTGGCTCTGGCTGTGATTTTAACAGATCATAGAGCGTAGTAAGTGTGGGAAGTTTGTCTTTATCTCTTCCTCCGTCTTGTTGAAATTCAAAATACGATTCGTGTATGCATCGGTCAAGAATTGATTTTTCTTCCGATGTAAGAGAAGTTCCCTTCATAGTCTCAACGACCGTCATTATAAATTCTGCCTTTATGGCAATAGCGTCTCTTCCTTCCTCAGAGAAAGAAAGATCAATATCAAAGATGTTATACTTTGTAGGCGAGTTAGGTGAAAGTTTAAGTATTTCACCGTTAAAAAATTCGCTCTGTGCAAGAACACCGTATTCATTTTCGGGATCGATGATTATCATCTCATCATTCGGGTATTTATTTCGGACTTCAAGCATTTCAAGTTTCTCAGTCATTGACTTGCCGGCACCTGATGTACCAAGTACATATCCGTTTGAGTTCATTTCCAAAGTGCGGTCAAGAATGATAGCTCCATTTGTTATCATATTGATACCGTAGAAAACGCCGTTTTCTGTAAAATATGTACGGTAAGAAAATGGGATTAGAACGGAGGCAGCGTCTGAAAGAAGATACGTACATACTGCTTTATTCAGGTGGTCAACTCCGAAAGGCAGAACACTGTTCATACCCTTTTCCTGCTGTCTTACAAGATAGTTTAGCTTGACCTGATGCTTTGCAGCCTTTGTCTTGATATATTTTGTGAGCTCCTCAAGCTCGTCCTTGTTTTCGGCAGAAAGAGAAATAAAAATAGATACTTCAAAAAGCTCTATTGTGCTTCCTGCTAATCGCTGCTGCAATTCTTCGAGCTCTGCAAGCTTGTCCTTTAGACGGAATGGAATGAAGTTGCCGCCTTTTTTGTGATTGTCCTCCATTCTTTTCTGTATCTGTGCCTGTATATTGAATATTTCCTGCCTTACCTTTTCAAGAGCCATTCCCTTATCGACTCTTGAAACATGCTTGGAAAGAGCGATTTTGAAGTTATTATCTATGAATTCAGACAGAAAGGTATCATCGAGCTCTCTGTCATAACTGTGTACATACATTATTCGTGTAAGAGATGGTCCTACCTCAGCTTCCTTGCCTTTAAATGCAAACATGGAAGGACAGATATAGTCTTTTAGTCTGTTTCCTCTTGAGAAATAATTTGAAGGGAGCATAAACTCTGATGTATCGAATGGGTGGTAATACTCATGCACTATCCTGAATACGTCCTCAGGCATCAGTTGGTACGTTTCGACGCCAAGATTAGAAAAGTATGTCTGTAATTCACGGAAATACTTAAAGAGAACATTCGCATTATCCACCTTTGTCAAAGGTTTGTATGACAAGGCAATGAGCATTATTTTTTTTGCACATGCCTGAGTTGACAGCTCTATTTTTTCTTCAAGAATGTCGTTGTAATAGTTATCATAAAGCTCATTTTCAATAGATCGGTTTTCAGGTATCATAGCTTTGCGGAGCTGTTCAGAATTAATGGCTGAATTCATTATGAATTCCTGATAATGAACATCTGTAGGAAGTGCGTTGAGGAGCTTTTGATAGCCTTCATATATATCTTCTTTTTCCTTGTCACGTAGGAGTGAATAATCGAGATTTTCAAATGAAAAGATCAAAGTATATCTGTCTTCCCCGACAAGGAAAATTCCATTTTCATATACTTCCCAGAAGGGAATAGTGTCCTGTGCGGTTTTGGGTATTTTCATTCCGTTTGAGAATAAAGAATTATTATTTTTCTTTTTGAATATCATTCATGTACACCCCTTCCTGCTTGTAATATCTTACATCCGCGCCTTTAAGTGTCTTTATCACAAACTGCATCAAGTTCATACCTTGTATGTTGATTACACCGAAACCGATAACTAAAGCAAGGAAAATAAATATTATTGTTGACAGAAGTATAAAGCTCATATATTTTCTTAACAGAACATACATAAGAATGCCTATTGCAAAAGCAATGCCGCCAGTGATCATTTGTTTAGGCGTCAGCCCAAGGCTATTATTAGTTTTTTGCATTATGTTTTTTGTGATTTTTGCTTTTATCATGTATTTATTCCTTACTTTATAAGATTTGTTAGTACCTTAGGTGGTTTTATCATAATAACGAATATTGCCAACATTATTATTCGATGAGGTATTATATTAAGCAGTGTTTTGCCAATAGCAGATAGTCCGTTCATCTGGAATGTTTGGTCTGTTGTCATATAATTCAGACAGATTACAAGCGGAATCGCCATAAACAATGTTTGGCAAGCGACAGGCAGAAATACCGAGATGAATTTTTTGAAATATTCCTTTGTAACATCTGATGAAAGGCATGCAAAGAATGCAGGAGCAACAGTTACAAGTATTGCAAGTTCTATTGTACGTATAATTAGTTTAATTACCAATATACATAAAGGAATAAGATATAAACCAATTAAACTAATTAGTGCAGCTGCTAAGCAGATGGCGATCAGCGCATCAATTATAGCTCCTATGATCGGTATATTACTATCCTGCATTTTTATTTCAAAGTTGGGAAGAATATCCCTTGTGAAATCAAAACCGAATAATATATCTAGCGTAATAGCTCCTATTATCTTAATTATTAGAATACATATTGTTGCACTGATATCGATTATGATTTTTGCCAGTAGCAGCCTTCCAAAAAGTCTTGCTATTCCTTTCATATTAAATACTTCATATTTTACTGTCTGCTCTATCAGATTTACGCCAAAGAAAAGAAGTACAAGACCGTATGCAAATATTTTAATAACTTCTGCGCATTTCCCTAAAGGTGTGCCTGGATCTGTTATTTGGTTTAAATCGATTCCAAATTCAAACTGGTTTACCTCTGAAGGAATAATTTCTTTAGCACCAGGGTCTGTTGTACATAGTAGAACTATAAACCATTTATATATTGTATTTACAACTTTGACAAGTGCATGGGGGAGTGCTAAAATTTTATCTAATATAGTGCCTGTTTTTATATATTCATCTTCACCAACAGGCTCATCTTCTTCATCTTGTTGACTGCCTCCTATACTATTTAAAAAATCAATTATATCTTGATTTGAGGCGACTGTAGTGACCTGTTCAGTGGCTTCAGCTTGTTCTTCCGCAAATGAACGAATCGGAATCATTGAGAAAAAACAAACAACTAAAGTTAAAAAGATAGGGAGTAGTTTCTTCATTATTATCACCATTTTATTTGAATATTTGTGCAACGGCAAATGTAGCGGCAAATAAAACTCCGGCAGCACTGAGAGAAAGAATTCCGTCTGTGAACGTTTTTGGGTTTTCGTCTGTTTTACCTCTTACTATATATACAAGTCCAACGCCGCCACCGATTACTAATATTAGGCATCGTGCGATCCACATTATTATATCGACTAATTCGCCTAACGAATCAGCAGCGATTATTAACATTGATAACGGTCTCATTAATAGTCTCCTTAATATTGCTGTGAGCTAAAAGAACAGATCACATACATATATTACTTATTATTTGAGTGAATCTTAGGGCTTGATGAGGCCTTCCATTACGAACGAAGCTGCAAAGCAAGCGCCTGTAACAACAGCTGCAATAATACCGGCGTTTCTATCACGCGGATTTTCGTCAGCCTGTCCCTGAACTATTTTAATAAGTGCAGGACCACCACCAGCGATAAGTATTATGATTCTGATTATCCAGAAAACAACAGAAACTATTGTGTTCATAGTTGATGTCTTTGAAATGCTGGAAGGTGTGTTGTTTTCGCTGTCGGCAAACGCGACCATTGCTGTAGAACAAATTGCCATGCAAAGAGTACAAAGCGTAATTGCTGCTTTGATCATTCTTATACGGATCCTTCTAGTATCTATCTTTTTGATTATATTCTTCATTTTGTTTTCCTCCATTAAATATATTTTTTAAACGGTTTTATTCTTTATATTATTAAAATTGGTTATGCTAAAGCAATGTTACATCACTGTCCTTCAAATACGATATTTATATTGATACATTTAAGTTGTACAGTAATAGTGCAACTTATTTTTTTGGTAAACTTGAAGATACTATTTTTGCGGTTTCAGAGACCACTTTTGCA
>NZ_JAGCFH010000322.1 GCF_017650195.1 Ruminococcus sp.
TTACCTACAGAAAACAGATGTAACTGAAATTTTGCAGCTCCGTGTGCATAAAAATCAGGTGAAATGCACACGAAATGCACACGACTAAAAGGCAGTATAACGATAATAAAGAAGCCAGTTCCCGTGAGGGAGCTGTTGTTCAACTATTTAAAATCTTGAGTATGATTTCCCCTAAATCTGACGACTGTAGAGATACTTCTCTTGCCTCTAACAATATAAATCATTAAAATATAGAAAAGGTATTGCAATCCGATATACAAAGTGATATAATAGAATCAGAAAGGTGGTGCTGATATGGCAATCAAGAGTTCAAATGTTGCGGCAAGAGTAGAACCTGAGATCAAGGAAAAGGCAGAGTCTATTCTCTCAAGTCTTGGAATATCGGCTTCAAGTGGGATCAATATGTTTTATAGGCAGATAATCTTGTGGAACGGTCTGCCGTTTAGGCCCTCTATTCCTCCTACAACGCTAAAATCTTTAGATGAAATGACAAAAGAAGAATTTGACGCAAAGCTTGCTAGGGGGCTTGCTCAGGCTAAAAATGGTGAGGGCGTTGAAGCTAACGAGTTCTTCGACTCTTTAAAGGAGGAACTCCTATAACCAATGGCTGATAAATTTAAAGTTATTATCACTCCCGAAGCTCAGGATGATATCCGTAGCAGCGTAATGTATATTGCCCGGGAGCTTGCAAACCCTCAAGCAGCAATTGCTTTACAGGAAGAATTTCGTAAAGAGATTACATCTCTCGATGCTATGCCTTCAAGGTATAAGGTCGTTGAAGAGCAGCCTTGGGGAGCGTTAGGCGTTAGAAAAGTCAAAGTAAAAAATCATTATGTGTATTATATCACTGATGATGAAACCAAAACAGTGAGCATAATTGCTGTTATTTATGTTCGTATGGATCAGCAGAATCAAGTTAACAAAAGAACGTAATAGTCCTAATTAGCAATATTTAGAATGATATGAAAGAAGCAGCTCCCGTAATGGGAGCTGTTGTTCTATATACATATCTTGTCATTTCAAAATATATTCGATCAAAGGTTTGATATTATCCTTATCTCTGAAATCAACGGGCGTGTCGTAAGCATCGAGCAATCCCTGCTCGTCTTCGGTACGCTCTTTAAGCTTCTGCAAACGCACTTTGAGCATTTTCATAAGTATCTTATCCCCAGCGGTCAGCTTGCTGAAATCAAATCCGCCCCTGAGATAAAAATGACCTATATGCTTTTGCTGTTCAGCAGTCAGCACCTTATCCCAGAAAGGCTGCATTTCGTGTTTTCTTCCGGGATTTGAGCCAACTGCAAACAATACTATCTTCTTTTCTGACAGCTTGTCAAGATTTTTTGTGATGAGCTTTACGCCGTTGAATCCGCCTGCATACATCCCACCGCCGTAAATAATTGTATCATAGCTGATGATGTCGGAAAGCTCGGCATTTTCTTTGATTTCGCAGCCAAGCTCCTGTGCTATCCAGTCAGCGTATGTTTTGGTGTAACCCGATTTCGACTTGTAAGCGACTATCGCTTTCATATTATTCCTCCTCGTTTTCCACTTTCAACTCATTCAGCCTGTTGCATAGCTTTTCAAGCGCAGTGCAGTATACTCTCTGCTCCTCTTCTGTCAGGCAGTCAAACAGCTTATACACGAACTGTATATTCTGATCATCTTTTTTTGTCCGGATATGATTAGCCGCTTCAGTTTTGACAAGCCTTATTGCACGCTTGTCTTTTTTGTCGGGAACGACTTCCAGAAAGCCCTTATCCACGAGGCGGTCAACTATCTGTCTCATGCTTTGATGCGTAACGCCGGAAAGCTCAGACATCTGTTTGAGCGTCGGTGGTTCGGGAAAAGCCTCTATCATAGCGATAGCAAGCCATTGCTTTGCGGTAATATCAACGAGCCCGTTATCCATTATAGCCTGAAGCCTGTTGGAACAGATAAAGATGTTCACAAAGGCAATTATCCTCGGATCCAT
Organism: Ruminococcus sp.; assembly: GCF_017650195.1. Classification (GTDB taxonomy): domain Bacteria; phylum Bacillota; class Clostridia; order Oscillospirales; family Ruminococcaceae; genus Ruminococcus. The sequence goes on from NZ_JAGCFH010000322.1 coordinate 1,976, forward strand.
GTGTTCAAAATCGTACATAGGCAACCTCTATCAAAAATATGTAGTATACTTCCTATATATGCAGTATACTACATAAATTTTGGTTTGTCAATAGTATTCTTAACATTTTCAGTTCAAATAATAAGCCAGCTCCCTTACGTGAGCTGTTGTTCTTATACCTGATCAGAGGATTAAATTGAACTGTACTTAAAGATGAAGTAGAACTACTCTTGCTTGGTGAAGGAATATGGTATTAACTTGCTTAAATTTAAGGGCTTGAATCAATTGTGAAATAACAATATTCCTCTCATCTGATGAAGGGGTACTTCATTTGATGAGAGGATTTCTTTCTTTATCTGTTTTTTTATTATCGGCTATCTGTGCAAACATTTATGAAGAAGCAGTATTGCCGTGAAGTAATAGCAATTGATAATGGTCCGATGGAGGGCTGGTGGGGAATCCTGAAATCCGAGATGTATTATCTACGCAAATTTACTGATAAGGATGAACTTCTCTCAGCGATAGAGGAATACATCACCTATTACAACACAAGACGGTACCAAATCAAGCTGAATTGCATGACACCAATGGAATATCATGAAGCATATCCTGTGGCATGACTGGTGGCCGAGCGCCGCGGCAAGCACCTTTTTCCATTCGTCGCTACGCTTCTCACTCCAAAAGGTGCTTGCCATTTGCTGCTAACAACAAAGCAGCCTGCACAAATTGAACCGAACCAGTAAAAACGGACAGTGACAAAAAAGCACCTCCTATGGTATAATAGAAACCATAGGAGGTTTTGTTATGGCAAGAA
>NZ_JAGCFH010000323.1 GCF_017650195.1 Ruminococcus sp.
AAACAAAATATCATCACTTTCAAATATAATGGAACAATTACTGCGTTAAATGCTGTTTCTAAAATTCGTTCTCAGTGCGTTCACTCCATAAAATGTGAGTTTATTGATTAATAAATTCTGATTTAGCTTAGTACCATGACAGCTAAAAAGTTTATGCTGAATGAAAAAATGATACATAGAGTCCCCGCGAGTTTTTGAGCGCGTGACTTTTTCATTAATATATGTTGTATTCTTGACTTTTGGCGATAGTGCAGTGTATAATATTGATAGTATTAAGGTTACTATGATAAATCAGAATTTATAGGTGGGATTATTATGTGGGAAAAGTTTCGGTTCAACGAACCTTATATTGGAGATAATGTTACAGAAATCAATGGTGTCAAATTACCTCAAAGCTATATTGATTTTATGCTAAAGCATAATGGCGGCGAAGGGGATATTGGACAAACTTGGTTATTATTGTATCGTATTGAAGAATTGAAAAAAATAAACGATGAGTATGGATTGAGCGATATTTTACCAAATCATATAGTCATTGGTTCTAATGGTGGAGAGGAATTTTATGGTATAGATGCTAATGGGATGTTCTTTAATATTCCATCATTATTTGACGAACAAGATGTAACAGTTCTTTGTGATGATATGGAGATATTCGCAGAAAAAGTAAATGATTTTTGGAAAAATCTATAGTTGTATAAATTCTGATTTACACAAGGAGATAAAAATGTTTAAAGGATTTTCACAGGAGGCGCTGGAGTTTCTCCTCGGTATAAGGCATAACAATAACAAGGACTGGTTCGAGCCGCGAAAATCAGTTTACACCAAAAAAGTGTATGAGCCTTTAAAGGCTCTCGGAGAGGAACTTTTTGCGCCATTTGCAGATATAGACGGTATGATTTACAAAGTGGGCAGGATATACCGAGACGAGAATTTTGCTCCCTATCTGCACTATCGAGATACTATGTGGCTATACGTTCGCTATGATGCATGGTACTGGAACAAGACTCCCACCCTTTATTTCGAACTTTCTCCCGAGGGAGCTGAGTTCGGATTCCGTATTTCAAAGCCTGAAGCCGCAGTTATGGAACGTTTCCGCAGCGGATTACTTGAGGACGCAGATCCATTTCTCAACATGGTCGATGATCTTGTTGAAAAGTATGGGCTTACTCTCGGTGGGGAGGAATACAAGCGTAAAAAGTCCTGCCCTGTACCGGAGTTGGAGCGCTTTTTCGCGAAAAAGGGCTTCAGCTTGTATACTAAGGTCGGCGCCCCGTCGGAGTTATTTTCTCGTAAAATAGCCGAGCATACAGCCGAGGTCTTTCAGGCAGTGCAGCCTCTCAACGACTATTTCCACGAGATAGTCGAAATGGAGGAGCTTGCAAAGGAGTTGCTGAAAGACGAAAAGCCGCAGCAGTCCGAAACTGAGATGAAGATGGTAAAAGCTCCCAGTGTTGAATTCATGTGGTAGCGAAGAGCCTGCGTCCTCCATAACCACATTGTTGCTTGCAAGCTCGTTTACAATTATCAAAAAAGATAACTGTACATTGCTTACGGCTAATTTGTGAGGTACATATTGTACAAAGGTATCGCATACAATGATTTCTTCGCATACATAATTAAACATTAAAAAAGACCTCTCACGTCTTCAAAGCTTAGGGTGGGCTGCAAGGCGAGGTTTATCCCGAAGGCAAGGAGCTGCGAGGCTCTCTCTGTCAGACGATCGATATCACGGGGAGTTACCATCATATTTGGTAGCTCTCCGTTTATCTTTTTTCCGGTGAGGCTTCTTACTATGGTGTGCATATCCACGACTGTAGGAACTCCCACGGCTATAACGGGTATACCGAAAAGCTTTTCCGACAGCTCCTTGCGCTCGTTGGAAACTCCACTTCCCGGAGAGATACCTGTGTCAGTCAACTGTATTGTAGTGCCAAGACGGCTTATATCAGTGCATGCAAGGGCGTCAATAGCAATAATGGCGGCAGGACTGAGCTCCGCCGCTATAGCTCGGACTATCTCTGCGGTTTCGATACCGGTCTGTCCCATAACTCCTCCGGAAAAGGCACTAACACGCCTTAGGGACGTGAGGAAGTGCTCTTCACCAATGTCTGGATTATTGTGTAAATGCCGGGTAGCAAGTACCTTTGAAGCTGTCTGCGGACCTATTGCATCGGGAGTTATGTCATTATTGCCAAGTCCTGCCACAAGCACCTCTCCCTCAGGCAGAAGAGCTGAGAGTTCCTGTGCAAGCTCCTCTGCCATAAGCCTGTAATCCTCGGAAAAACAGCTGAGATTGCTACCCTCAAGGGTTATATACCGTCCCTTTCCCTTGCCTATTGAAGAAAGACAGCTGTCGTCGTCGATGATTATTTCGGTTATGCTGAATATTTCGCCTCTTGTACGTATATGAACACTTTCGGGAATATCCTCTCTGGATATGCTTTCAAGTGCGAGATCTGTGCGGATTTCCATATAAACCTCCGTATATTGTGCATTATGCTTTAATTGTGGAAAATATTTCTCAGGATTATTTCACTTTTAACTATTGCAAACAGTGTTGAAAAATGCTATAATTATATTTGTCTCAGTAGGGCAGCTGTGCGTTGCAGCTGTCAGGGAGTGAACTAAACCCGTGTTTGCTCCTATTATTTGTTAAATGCGGATGTTTATTCGGTCTGCATAATTCAAGGAGGTGTAACAAAATGCCAAACATTAAGTCTGCAAAGAAGAGAGTAAAGGTCAATGCTACAAAGGCTGCTGCTAACAAGGCAAGAAAGTCCAATCTTAAGACTATCCTCAAGAAGGCTGATGCAGCTGTAACAAGCGGTGCTGCTGACAAGGCAGAGGCTATCAAGGTTGCTATCAAGAGAGTTGATCAGGCTTGCGCAAAGGGTCTTATGCACAAGAATAAGGCTGCAAGAAAGAAGTCACAGCTCACTAAGAAGCTCAACTCTGCTGAATAAGGTCTTTTTTGATCATATAAGTATTAAATCCCCCTGCGGACAACTCACGGTCGGCAGGGGGCGTTTTTATTAGGTGCCTGTGAGCATAGTCATAAAGCTTGCAGAGTATTACGGCACAAGTATAGATTATATTCTCAATCTGACAGATGAAAAAATATCTGGTAAAAAATAATTCCCCTAAGTTAGGGGAATTATTTCAGTTCATATTCACTTTTTCGAGCTCCTTGAGAACATGCTCCATGACTTCCTCGGGAGTGGGTACTTTACCCTTGCCAATCTTGTTTATAGGTGCATCGGGGTCTTTGCAGGCTTCTGCTATGGATTTTTCTATCTCGCGTCTAACTTCTTCTTCGGTCACTCCGTTCTTTGCAGCGACCTCTTTAAAAATGTGTTTCTTCATTAATATCCCTCCAATAAATTTTTCCATGATGACGGATACTGTTTATTACGGATATTGGAATAGCTCAGTGGTAAAAAATAACAATAATACCCCATTGAGTATAAGAGCTCTGGACTGTGTGGTATTTTTTATACACGGTTATTTTATGATATTATCTTTATTTATGCCGGTAATATCATTCCTTGACGTATACTCCGACTATCTCGGATATATAAGCTCTGTGGTACGGATCCGAGGAAAAGAATTTTTCTGGGATACCGTCATCGGTGAGGAAGCCGCTTTCCTGCATATCGTAACTGTAAAGCCTGCGGCATACCAGAATGAGCTCTGCCTCTGCGAATGTCATACAACCGTTGATCTCAGTGGGAGTAAGGCCTGTTTCCTTAGCCTTGTCGCAGTCTCTGCCTGAATGGGCGCCGCAGAAGGAAAGGGCGTTTCTGTATTCTTCGCCGAAAAAGCTTGCTGTAAAGCATTCGTCATTGTCAATGAACTCGTAGGTATAGCGGTTGGGTCTGATATAGCAGGTCAGAACGTTTTTGTTCCAAAGAACGCCGAGCTGTCCCCATGAAGCGGTCATGGTATTGAATTTTTCCTTGTTTCCTCCTGTCAGGAGCATCCATTGCTTGCCTATCTTATCGAAGGGATTGAATGAAAGCTCGCTGATATCGATTTTTCTGAATGCCATGATGAATCTCCTTTACTGTTATTCTGCTGCTGAGCAGAAAAGCTTTGCTCAGCGATATATAAATCCGGGATCCTTCACAGCTTACCTGATATCAGTGAGTTCTGAGTGCGCCTTTGTAGCGCAGCCGGAGCTTATCCGTGATAAGTGCGATAAATTCCGAATTTGTAGGCTTGCCCTTTCCAGTATCTACTGTGTAGCCGAAAAAGGAATTGAGGGTGTCAACGTTGCCCCTGTCCCAAGCTATTTCTATAGCGTGGCGGATAGCACGTTCAACACGGGAGGAAGTGGTATCATAAATACCTGCGACAGTGGGATAGAGTAGCTTTGTAACGCTGTCAAGCAGGGTTTTATCCTCTATGGAATATAGGATAGCTGTTCTAAGGTAGTGGTATCCCTTAATATGGGCAGGGACTCCCAGCTGATGTATCATGTCGGTGACTACCACCTCCATATCATCGCTAAGACTGCTCACTCTGTCGCCGAGAGCAGAGTTTATAGCTGTACACAAGTCGTCGGCGCTGCATGGACGGAGCATGAAGCGAGAGGCTCCGTTTTCTGTCACCTGACGCTCGATGAACTCGTTGTCATAAGAAGATGTTATGATGAAAACAGGCGGTTTTATGCCTGATTCCCTGACATTCTTCATCAGGGATATAACATCGCCGTTTTGGGACGAGATATCTAGGATGGCTGCGTCAGGGGGATCCTTTTTTATGGATTCAAGTATAACGCCGCAGTCCTTGCGTCTTGTGTAAGCATACATACCCTTTTCACGGAGCTTATTTGCCACGCTGACGCCTGTTTCGGCAGAATCGTCGCCTATAAGCACCTTAACTTTGTTATTCATATTTTATACCTCCTTTTGTCTGCGGTTTTCGACCGCTTAATAATGATATCACATCACAAAAGGAGCAGCAACGAGGTATTTTAGGATTTTATGCGGTTTTTGCGCCGGAAATGTAACAGCTCCGACCTGTTAAAAAACGCCGTCGAATAAAGCTGTCGCATAAATATGAATATTTATGGAAAAGGTTATTTTTTACGTTTTTTGCCAGCGAGAACGTCATCTGTCATATTTCTCACCTTTGTTCCCTCAGGGAAAAGCTTGTCGGCAAGCTTCTGAAGAGCGTTCTTTTTTACTGGTTTTGTATGGACAGGAGCAAGTTTCGGTTCGCTTTCGGGTCTTCCCCATTTTTTACTGCCTTTATCGGAAAGAAAGGGGATTATTTTTTCTCTGTCGCCGATATAGCTGTGTTTTTCGAGGAATTCCAGTGCCAGCTGACAGCCTTCGCTGCCGTATTTCCCAATAAAATCGCCGAAATGATGATACAGCATCTTCTCAAAATCGAGCCTGCCGTCCATAATTTTCTTATTTTTCTCCATAGCCGCGATAAGCTCGGATTGCATATCCGATTGTGGCTCAAAGTCTTTAATAAAGCAAAGTGGACCGAGTATTATGAAGCCTATCATATATTCGTCGCAGCAGAAGTCGCTTTTAGGCAGTTTGTTCTGCGGAGCGTCGAAGCCGTAGGCAGCATACAGTGCAAAGGCACACCTCAGCGCCATGAACTGCTTTTCATCTATGTCATAGAGATGCTTCTCTTCTATAAAGCCCCTGAGTCTGCCCGATTTTACCATAAGGGGCAGCACGGGCTGGAGCAGCAGGGCTTTCATGCCGCGCTGTATGGTAGCTTCCACATCGTTTATCAAGTCGCTGCCTATATGGAGTATATTTTCTGCGCCGACTCCGGATTTTTTTATAACAAGGTCTATGAAGCCTGTTGCCGCGGAATCGGGGATACTGCTTTCCGAGGGTATAACAAGGGAGCTGTATTCGCCGTAGCCACAGTCGCAGAGTATCTTTACCACAACATCACGTGGGTAGTATGAATCAGAGACTACTATGACCTTGTTCCGGCAGTATTTAGCCTTATCAAAAAGGAGCTTTCCGGTTTTCCTCGGAAATGCGAAATGATGTACAAGATCACATTCCCTTATAATGAGCTTTTCGCGGCAGGCTGGAGAAATGCCGCTGAGCTTTACGAATATGTCGTATATCTTTTCAAGGGTGACATTGCCCTTGAGAGCATATTTTTTTTCCGCAGCCCTCTGAGCTTCGGTACGGAGTTCGGTAAATGTCTTTTTGCCAGTATTGTACATTGCGAAGTCGTCTTCCATAAAGAGAAACAGGTCTTCAGGCTGAGAAAAGGGCATGAGCACAAGAGTGTCCCACATTTTGAAGCTAACCGCCGCGTGGTCGTTTCGGGAGACCTCGCGGAGCATTTTTTCTGTGAGATCCTTCTGCACTTCGGAATAAGGTCTTACCGGAGCAAAATCGTCATTCATCCGCGTCCTCCTTCTTCTCCTCATCTGGCTCGGGCTCGTCCAAGCCCCTGAGCTTTCTGTATTCATCGAGAGTTATGGCTCCGTCGGAGTTGTAGGCTCTTATGAGGGCTTCCTTGTTTGTGTATTCCTCGCTGTATTCGCCCTTATCGTCTTGTATGTATTTTCCGTACCATACTCCAAAGAAGGACCATACTGCATTATCGCGAAAAGCCGCGTCCATATCAGGAACGCTTCCGCATTCGCTTATAGCTATTATCTTGTCAGTGCCCACGAATTTCTGCACTGCCGCGAAGACATCGTAATACCTGTTTCCGTAGTCCTTTTCGTCGTTTATATACAGGTCTACCGAGGCGATGTCGAAGGTACGCTTATCAACGACGCTGTTCTCGCTTTGACCGTTCCATACCCATATAAGGTTATCCAGATCAAAATACTTCGTGAAGCGATCGTATATCAGCTGCCACAGCCATTTATATGGCTTGTCGCCCTGTGCGCCCCACCAGTACCAGCTGCCGCTGCCCTCGGGGAGAGGTCTCCACATTACGGGCACACCGCGGTTTTTGAGAGAGGTCAGCTGGCCTGCCATGCTGTCTATATCAAGTATCAGACCGTAGCATTCCTTGGAAATATTTCCCTTGCTGTAGAGTTCTCGTATTTCCTCTTCGGTGAGCTCGGCAAGCTCTTCCTCGGTAACAGCCTTTGAGATATCGAAATCTGTTTCTTCTGTGCGCATACTGCTCTTCTTGTCGGAGGGCGCCTTCCAGTACCAGCTTATACAGGGGATACCGCCATTGAAATACCATTCAGCCGAGGCGTCTATCTCCTTGAAGCACTCGTCGAAGCTATCACCAGGAACGTCGAGGATCGAGCAGCGTATCACTGGATATTTTCCCGTAGTATGGTATATTAGGTCTAGCTCGGTATTGCCCCCGCTGTAGGCGTACTGTCCTGTCAGCATTTTCTTTCCGTAGTTTTCCGACAGGAAGCTCATCAGTTCCTTTGCGGATTCTCCTGCGTTTTTGTTCACGAGCTCTCCCTTTGCGTCGTAGCTTATATCGCTGAGGGAGGTATTATTCTCTATTTTCAGGTAATCAATGCACATATCGCCGTTCAGCGGAGTTATTTCGAGCTTTTGCTTTCCCTTTGTGAGGAATACTCCGTAAATGGTGATATATGTAAACTTGCCATCGCCCTTGGAGCTAAATACTGTCAGCTGCTTGTCGCCGAGAGATATGCGGCAGTCAACAGCCTTTTCGGATGAGATATTGAAGGATAGGTCGTAATGCTGATTTGTTGGAACATCTATCTCGAAGACTACGGAAGCCTTTCCCTCGTTGCCGAAACCCGTAACGTAAGCGTCGCCGCTGAAATCTGGCATATCCGTTGCAGCCTTTGCACCGCCTTTTATCTCGCCGTTCTCAGCCTCGTAGAGGCTTCCAGATTCCTTCTTCTCTATCTCGGGATAGGTAACGGGATAATCAGGATAGGTCTCCACTGGTGCGGTAGTCGTTGCCGCTGTGGTGGGTTCTGAGGCCGATTCCTCAATTATCGGAACGGGAGCGGTGATCTTATTCTTTTTGCTGCAAGCAGCCAAAGTCGATAGGGCAGCTCCCACAGCAGCTGCAAGAGCAATGATTTTGCGAATGTCCATTTATTCCTCCTGAGAGATCATGCCTTTATTGTATAGGTACAGCCCTGTTCTGTGCTGAATACTATCAGACCGTCCTCTGTGCGGAGATTTATGGGATCTCCGTCGCAGGATACACTTACTGCGCAGTTTGCGCGTAGCTTAAGCTCGCCTCCAAGCTCAGAGGTAATCTCTGCACGGGTGAGCTTATTTGCAGTCCAGAAGATATTGACGGTAAAGCCGCCCTTTGCTTTGAGACCACATACGTGACCGTTGTTCCATTCGTCTGGGAGCGCAGGCAGAAGATTTATTTCTCCGCCGCAGCTCTGCATGAGAGCCTCTGCTATAGCGGCAGTTCCGCCGAAGTTTCCTTCCAGCTGCAAAGCCGGCTTGGAAACGGTCATATTCGGATTTGTATAATGTGAGAGCAGACGCATCAGGTTCTCGTAGACCATTCTGCCGTCAAAGAGCCTTGCCCACATATTCGTTACCCATGCGCTGCTGTAGCCTGTATGACCGCCGCCGTGGATTATCCTGCGGACGAGGGTTGCTCTTGCGGCGTCAGCAAGCTTGGGTGTCCTTATGGGCGATATTAGACCTGCAGGATAGAGGGCGAAAAGCTGCGAGATACGGGTATGTCCGATATCTGTCTCGTCGTAATCCTCATCCCATTCCATTATCTGTCCATACTTGCCCACCTGAGGTTGTGGGAGTTTTCTAAGCATAGCTGTCAGCTTTGCGGCAAACGTCTCGTCTCTGCCGAGTATATGCGCAGCCTTGACAGCCGAGCAGAAGAGTACAGTGAGTATCTGCGAGTCCATTGCAGGACCCATGCATATACTTGCCTGAACGCCGTTTTCGCCAATATAGGAGTTTTCCGGCGAGACCGAGGGCCCTGTGACAAGTCTGCCGTTGCCGTCATCTGTGAGGTAATCCATGAAGAACTCGGCGGCTTCTTTTAATATATGGTATTTCTCGGCAAGGAAATCCGTGTCGAGGGTATATTCATAGTGTTCAAATACGTGTATAGCCAGCCATGCTCCGCCCATAGGCCATATACTTGCAGCACTGTTTTCGCCCTGAGGAGCTGAATCACCCCATATATCAGTATGGCTGTGGCACACGAAACCCTTGTTTATACCGTACATCTCTTTGGCCGTGACTCTGCCGTTGCCGCAGACGCGCTCAAGCAGATCGAAAAGGGGCAGATGGCACTCGGAAAGGTTGCAGCTCTCTGCAGGCCAGTAGCTCATCTCAGTATTGAGATTGAGACAGTAGCGGCTGCCGTTGGGAGGTGACATAAGGTCGTTCCATAATCCCTGAAGATTTGCGGGTTGAGTGCCTGCACGGCTGCAAGATATCATAAGGTATCTTCCAAAATTGAAGTAGAGCTCGATGAGCTTGTTGTCATTGATGAGACGGCGACAGTCTGTATTGTCCAGCTCGTCGCCCTTTATTCTGTCGAGGCGCTCGGTAGTGGAAAGGAGATTAAGCTCCTCGCCGCTGTTGTCGTTGAGGGAGAGGTCGACTCTTTCGAAAAGCTCCTTGTAGTCATTCACATGGCGGTAGTAGAGCTCATCAAAGTCGCACTGTAAAGCCATTTCAGCGTCAAGTTTTGCGGAATCTTCGTACATCTGGCTGTAGAAGCTGGTGCGGACCGACAGCACCAACATTACTTCGTCAGCGTCTTTAACACATATCCTGCTGCCTACAGTTTTTATATCGCCGCCCTTTGCAGAGGCTCCGAGGCAGGCTGCAAAGAATATACCGTCGCGGCTTCCAGTGCCGCCGTTAAAGAGTATCATATTTTTACCGCAGGGGCGGTTATCGTCGTAGCAATCGTCTCGTCCGCCAAGGCCACATGAAAGCGATACCGAGCCAGGCTCAGAGGCGTGTACACGAACTACCATTACCTCGTCGGGGGCGGATACGAAGTATTCCTTCGTATATATCACACCGTTCACGGAGAATGTGGCGTCAGCAACAGCACTGCCTATATCTAGGCTGCGTGAATACTCACGGGCTTTGCCGCCGGTCTCAAGAACAATCTCAAGCTCTCCCAGAGGCATATACCGGCGCATATTCGGTGTAACACCCTGCATTTTGTTCAAAGCAGCTTCCTCTGCTTCGGCTGTCCTGCCCTCACTGAGGAGACTGCGTACCTCTTTGAAGCCCTCTGCCGCATCAGGATTGATCCTGTGGCGGAGACCGCCAGACCAAACAGAGTCCTCGTTTAGGAGGATAGCTTCGTTTAAAGCTGTACCGTAAACCATTGCGCCGATACGGCCGTTTCCGATAGGCAGAGCTTCGCTGAAGCTCTCTGCTGGAGAATCGTATTTCATTAAAGTTTCAGTACTCATATTACATTGCTCCTATTGGATAAAGTCGTCGTCTGCCTTTTGAAAATATAATGATTATCATAATATTATACCACAAATTGCTTTTTATTGCAAATTTGTTCATATCTTGCTTCAAAATTCCAAACAAATTACAAAATCATGGGCTGATCACATGAATGTTTTGGGAGAAATATATGAAACTATTGTGCAATTTTGATATTTTGCGTTTTATGTTGACACTTCCTGCAAAAACCGTTAAAATAAAAGGAAAGATGTAAGGGTATTGCCGTTTCACTATAGATGATAGACAGACCACATATATATTATACGCTGAAAGGAGAATAAAATGAGACGTATCATAAGTTTATTTACCATATGCGTACTTACGGCAACTTTATGTTCATGCAGTGACAAGAAAGACGATATAACTCCGGAAAAGCCTGAAAACACCGTGACAGAAAGCGCTTTTGAAAGCGGTGATACGATTGTTAATGAAAACGCAGATACTGAAAACGCTTCGGAAGAGACTGAGAGCGCTACTGCCGAAGAGGGCAAATCTCAGAAAAGGATTATTAGTTCGGACGAATTCATGACTATAAATGTACCACCTGTGTTCACAGGTGAAAAAGCCGACTGTGAGATCGAGAGCTATGACCTGAGTAGTATTGATTTTGGCGAAAGGATACCGGTATGCAACAGAGCTGAAAACGCAGAGGAGTTTTATAGCGACATGAAAGGATACCGTATTGTAGACATAGACGATTTTAGATACCGTACAAATGTGGACTGGCACGATTATGCTGGTAAGCCTGAAAAAAGCTTTATGATAAACAGCTTTGCCGATAATGGGAAAATATATCTGCTTGTTGATTACGGACTGATTATTGATAATAACATCATCCACAAGGGCTGTTATGAGTGGGCGTTGTTCAGCTATGACACAGGGAGCGGCAAGACAGAAGAGGTATACAGCTGGTCATCTGACGCTGTAGATACGTACTGCTGCAATGTGGTTTTAACTGGCGGCGAGGTGTTCTGCTGCATAAGAAGCGGTGAAAAAGTATATGTAAATGTTATTGATCTCAGCTCGTGCAAGGAAAGAACGGTGTTTGAAAAAGAGAGCAACTCCGAAATGTTTGCGCTTACAACAGGCAGTAGATTTTCTTTAATATTTGAAACAACAAGTAAAGATACAGTATTTCTTATTGAGACTATTGAGGCTCTTTCATATTCATACAAACAGAAAAGGTATTATTACGACAGTGTTAATGACTGCTTTACAGAGGATTACATCGGTATTGATCCGTTTTTAAATTCCGGCGGTACGATTGCTACTGATGAATATGAATTTAGTATAAATGAAGACAGCATCGGTCTGCTGTACATAGAAAAGAATCGTTTATATTTCTATAGCAAGAGCGGTATTGAGACCTATGATCTTGAAAAGAATGAGTGCTATATTAATCCGCTGTCCGATATATATTTTTACAAGGCAGGGGTAAAAGATGGAAAGATATTCCTTCTGGGCAGCGAAATAAAATGTCTTATACCGGAGCTGGGGCTAATTTTTGACGTTCTTGACAGCGGGGAATATCAGATGAGTGAAGACAACGGCATAATATATGTGACAGACTTTGCAAAAGGCAATGAAAAGCTGTATGTGATAAAATAAAAAAAGCCTGTATTCGGGCTGAAAGGAGAATAAAATGAGACGTATCATAAGTTTATTTACCATATGTGTACTTGCGGCAGGTTTGTGTTCCTGCAATGACAAGAAGAAAGACGGCAAGCCAGAGCTCCCGGAGGATGAGGTTATCAGCGAGACTGTTACTGAAGCCGGTTACGAAATCGGAGAGGCTGATGAAAACATGATAGGTGTTGTTAAAGAGAAGCCTGAAAAAGCCGGAGAAGAGCCGGAGAAGAGCACTGGCGGAGAGAATCCGGCTGATAAAAAGACTGTTTCGTCAGAAGACTTCAAAAAGATAAATGTTGAAACTGTAAATACCGGAAAAAAGGATTCATGCAGCATAACGAAATATAATATCAACAGGGCGGATTTCGGCGAAAAACTGCCTGTATGCAACAGAGCCGAAAACGCACAGGACTTTTATACCGGCTCAAACGCCAAACGTATGATAAGCGGAAACGATATAGGTTATCCTGACTATATCGACTGGCATGAATATGTGGACAAGCCGGAGGAAGGTATCTTAAAGGGCTGCTTTATTGTGGACAACAATATTTATCTGCTCGTTTGTTACGGAATAGTATCCAGTACGAACACCCCGGACAGCGGCTGCTATGACTGGGCGTTGTTCAGCTATGACGAAAAAAGCGGCGAAAGCCGGAAGGTATACGACTGGTCGTCGGAAAGCATTGATAATATCTGCCGCGGAAATGTTTTCAATGGAGATGAGATGTTTTTCGTTGAGAAAAACGGCGATAACGTATCTATAAATGCTGTTGATCTGAATACACTGGAGGAAAGAACGGTATTTGAAAAAACCGGCACTGCCGATATTTTTGAACTTGAAAGATACGGTGTAAATCAGGGATTGAAAGAGGATATGCTGCTGTATATAGAAATCGGTGATTTTCTTTCAAAAGAGCCGGTTTTTACTATTTATTGTTATGACAGTGATGAGGACAGCTTCAAGGAGATCAGTGAAGAGGAGCTTGGCGTCAGCGAATCTGAAGAAGCTACGTACAGTATCTCTAATGATAAGTATACTTTTAAGATGATGTCGGGAAATATTGCCTTTTTCCTCATAGACTCAGATGATAAACGTGTATATTTCAGAGGTTCGGATGATATTGAAACATTTGATATTGAAAAACAGGAGTGTTATGTAAATACGCTGCCGGGTTCCAACCCGTTCAATACGGTCTGGGTAAGCGGAGGAAAGATATTTTTCATTGGCAATTCAGAAAAGATATTATCTGATTACGGGATCATCGGCGATACTGTAAAATGTATCATACCAGACCTTGGTCTCGTGTTTGACGTGCTCGACGGCGGAGAATACTGTATGGTCCCAAACAACAGCGGAGCTGCTGTTTTTGACACAACAGTTGGCAGTGAGGCGATTTATCTGATAAACGAGTAAGGACATAGCAAAAAAGCCATAAGAAAAGTGAGCTGATATTATCAGCAAAACACTTCTTATGGCTTTCAGTTTGTTTGCGTTATCTTCCGGAGAATATTTCTCCGCTGTAAGATCGGGCAGAGCCTGATTTACTTTACCTTATTTGCAATATCGTCGAGGAGCTTGCCGACAAAGTCATTCGGGCTCATGGAGCCGAGGTCACCCTCGCGTCTTGAGGATACGGAAACAGTTCCGTTTTCGACCTCCTTGTCACCGATAGTTACCCATACAGGCAGCTTTTCAAGTCTTGCGTCACGAACCTTCTTGCCAACCTTCTCGGCTCTGTCATCGATAGTTGCACGTATGCCTGCGGCTTCAAGCTTTGACATGAGCTCGTTGCAGAAGTCAAGGTGACGGTCAGCAACTGGAACGATACGGACCTGCTCGGGAGCCAGCCACAGCGGCATAGCGCCTGCATATTTCTCTATCATGTAAGCGAGAGTACGCTCATAGCAGCCGAGGGATGTTCTGTGTATGATATAGGGAGTTTTCTTTGTGCCATCAACGTCAACGTATTCCATGCCGAAGCGCTGTGCAAGGAGCATATCTATCTGGATAGTAACGAGAGTATCTTCCTTGCCGTAAACGTTTTTGTACTGGATATCAAGCTTAGGACCGTAGAATGCAGCCTCGTCGATACCTATTGTGTATTTGAGTCCGAGGTGGTCGAGTATCTTGCCCATTACTTCCTGAGCGTGGTCCCACTGCTCCTTTGTGCCCTCGTACTTGTTCTTCGGGTTTGCAGGATCCCACTGTGAGAAACGGAAGGTACAGTCTTCGAGGAGCCCTACTGTGCCGAGCATATACTTTGCAAGTTCCAGACAGCCCTTGAATTCCTCTTCAAGCTGTTCGGGACGGAGTACAAGATGTCCCTCTGAGATAGTGAACTGACGTACACGGATAAGACCGTGCATTTCGCCTGAATCCTCTTTGCGGAACAGTGTCGAGGTCTCGCCCAGACGCATAGGAAGATCGCGGTACGAGCGTTGTCTGTTGAGGAATACCTGATACTGGAAAGGACAGGTCATAGGACGGAGAGCAAAACACTCCTTTTCCTCGTCGTAGGGGTCACCCATGATGAACATACCATCAAGGTAGTGATCCCAGTGACCTGATATCTTAAAGAATTCTCTCTTAGCGAATAAAGGTGTCTTTGTAAGTAGATAGCCGCGCTTCTGCTCTACATCTTCTACCCAACGCTGGAGAAGCTGAACTACTCTTGCGCCCTTTGGTAATAGTACAGGAAGTCCCTGACCGATAACGTCAACTGTTGTGAAGTATTCCAGCTCACGTCCAAGTTTGTTGTGGTCGCGGAGCTTTGCTTCTTCGCGCTGCTTTATATCTGCCTCAAGGTCTGCAGCCTTTGGATAAGCCGTAGCATATACACGGCTGAGCATCTTGTTCTTCTCACTGCCGCGCCAGTAAGCGCCTGTACATGAGATGAGCTTGAAAGCCTTTACGGGAGCTGTTGTCATAAGGTGAGGACCTGCGCACAGGTCGATGAATTCGCCCTGCTTGTAGAATGAAATAGGCTCGCCCTTGTCAACGTGCTCCTCGCAGAGTTCAACCTTGTATGGCTCGTCCATTTCCTTCAGTTTAGCGATAGCCTCGGCAGGTGAAAGCTCGAATTTTTCAAGCTCTATGCCCTCCTTGACAATATTTTTCATTTCAGCCTCAATCTTTTCGAGCTCTTCGGGAGTGAAGGGCTTTTCGAGGTCGAAATCGTAATAGAAGCCGTTGTCGATAGCAGGACCGATTGCAAGCTTTGCAGCAGGATAGAGTCTCTTTACAGCCTGTGCAAGGATATGTGAGGCTGTATGCCAGAATGTCTTTTTACCGTCTAAGGAGTCAAAAGTGCAGACCTCGAACTGGCAGTCACTGTCAATAACAGTGCGGAGATCCTTTACCTCTCCGTTTATCTTTACGCAGCAGGCAGCTTTGAAAAGTCCCATGCCTATGCCCTTTACTATGTCTGCGGCTGACTGTGCAGCCTCAATCTCACGAATGCTGCCGTCGGGTAATGTTAATTTGATCATATTGATCTCTCCTTTTTTATAATGTTTATGTGAATTTATTATTTACTGAACAATTTTCCGTTCTGGTAATAATCGCAGTCATCGATGCGGATATTCTTACGTATGGGCATATCATTCGACCCATCCGGTTATCTCGAAGATATCTGCAAACAGCTCCACATGGGCTAGGCCCTGCATAAAACCATCGTCGGTGCCGGTATCGAAACATACAACGGTATCCTCGTCGTCGATATCCACATATACGTTTTCGAGCTTGAGTATCTTGGCGAGCTCCTCAGCGTTGGAGCCCTCATAGTAGCCCTCGTCGATAAGCATACCTGATATCACAGTCTTGTTGCTGTCCAGCTTTGCAAGCTTTTTGGCGATATCCGAGAGCTTTTTCATGATAGTCTCCTCGTCCTCGGTATAGAAGCGGACTGTCATGGTCTTATCCCACAGCTTATATGGCAGTTCGAAGGCTTCCTCCTGCTCGTTGTACCTGATATTGCTCATATTCTCACCTTCTTTGCAACAGCGTTATTATAATTTATCAATAATATTCTTCCTCGTCTCCCTGAATAACAGCTCCGAGAGCTTCTGCTAACGGACGCATTACATCAGGAACATCTTCGTTTCGGCATGCAACGGTTATCATACCGTCTTCAAGCATGAATACAGCCTTACCAAATGAATACATATTATTCATTCCCATACTCATTGAAAGACCTGTTCTTGGATTTGTTATTGGCGGTTGGCTGAATTTCTCAACGCCATCAATGCTGAGAAGCTCATCTGCTGTTATCGGATCATCAGCACCGTCTGTCCAGTCTGTTCCTCTGAAAATATGCAGATTATAAGCCATAATTAACCTCCATAAAACAAAAAGGCCCTTACGCCTATGATTAGGCACAAGGGACGATAATTACCGTGGTTCCACCCTGATTCACACGGAGAGAAGCTCCGTATCTCAAGTGCTCTGTAACGGGAGCAGCCGGCGCTTATTGGGCGCACTCAGAGGCGGTGTGCTTGTTTCTGAACGCTGCTGCCTCGCACCGAACGGCAGCTCTCTGTGAGCGTTGTTGTCGAAAAAGCCTTCCTCATCGACGATTTATAATATTGTACAATCATCTTAGCACATATTTTGCCGTTTGTCAAGGGGGAGCAGCAAAAAAGGCTCTTAAGCGAGGTCATGATATTGCCTCGCATATATGAAAAAATATCCGATTAAGTCTTGTGGTATGTTAAGCTTAGCACCGGGGCTTGCTTTGGTGCCTGTTAATGCGATAAATCAGGATTTAATCGTAAAACGACAGCATTTTTTCAAAAGCTTTCTTCACTTCATTTTTGTTCTCACAAAACAAACGATTATCTATGCAGGATAAAGTGGAAAATGGCTTTTCATACAATGGCTTGAGGCTACTATATCAGCGCTGCACTTAAGTGTGCATAATTACTGTTGCAGTTATGCTGCATCCCTTTGTGTATCTTTACTGATTTCTGCTTATCGGATATCAGGTTACTAAGATGAGATTATGTCAAAAAGGACAAAAAAAGGGGTGCATAGCTGTTGAATTCAACAATTTGTTGAATCTCACGTTAAAAACAACAAATAAACGGGTTGAAATGCGTCAAAAAATGTGATATAATATGAACGATGTATTATTTGTGTAATGGACGAAAGCCGCTTTTGTTCATTGATTGTAAGATAAGGGAGATATAAATGAATATTGAAATAACAAGGATAAATCAAGGCATAGACAGTGACCCTGCAAGGTATATAAAGGCAGTGAACGAGGATTACCTCTACAAGCTGAAAAAAATAGCGGACGAGATAGCCGAGAACCGCATCGAGAAACCAGTAATACTCCTGTCGGGACCATCCGGCTCCGGCAAGACCACTACTGCGATGATGATAGAAAAGCTTCTTGACGATATGGGACATGAGACACACACCCTTTCAATGGACAACTGGTTCTGTCCGCTGACAGAGGCTGAGAAGGCTCTTGCGGCTGAGGGAAAAATGGACCTTGAATCGCCCCTGCGCGTAGACTGTGAGCTCCTTAACCGGCAGATAGAGGATATATGCGCCTGTCGTGAGATAGAGCTCCCGAAGTACAACTTCAAGACCTCGACCCGCTGCGGTTCAGGAAAGATGTTCAAAAGGAACAGGGACGAGCTGGTAATATTCGAGGGTATCCATGCGTTGAATCCTGCGGTAATAACGGTGCCGGACAGCATGATAAGCAAGATATACGTCAGCGTCCGCACGAGGATATCCGATGAGGATATACTGCTCCACCCGTCAAGGATACGTCTTATGCGCCGCATGATACGTGATAAGAACTTCCGTAAACGCTCTCTCCGTGAGACTATGAATATGTTCCACAGCGTGGAAGCCGGTGAGAACAAGTACATAATGCCATATAAGTACCGCTCCGATTATGATGTGGATACATTCATGTCATACGAGCTGTCAGTGTACCGCAATGACCTTATGCCTCAGTTACAGGAGCTTACCGACGTTCCCGAGGTATGCGAGTGCATAAAGGTGCTTGAAAAACTTGTACCGGTAGAAAAGGAAGACGTTACGCCGGATTCGCTGATATGCGAATTTATAGGCAACGGACAGTTCAAGTATTAGTGACCGGAAGAGGCAGAAAAAACTCTAAGTAATTATGCATTTTTCATCGGATAAAAAGATAGGAGACAAATTATGGAATATCTCGAAAATCGGGAGCTTTCATGGCTTAAATTCAACAAAAGGGTGCTTGAAGAGGCGACAGATCCTGATACTCCGCTTCTTGAAAGGCTTTCCTTTTCCGCTATATATCAGAGCAATTTAGACGAATTCTTCATGGTCCGGGTTGGATCCTTAACCGATAAGGCAAAGGAAAACGACGGAAAAAAAGACAAATTCTCCGGCATGACGCCCTCCCAGCAGCTTGACGCTGTATTTACGGCGGTGCGCAGGCTCCAGCCCTCGGTTGAGGAGGCTCTTAAAAAGACTATGAACGAGCTTGAGGCTCATGGTTTTGAGCACGTAAGCTTTGACAAAGCCACAAAGGAGGAGCAGGCTTTCCTTGAAATGTACTTCAAGCGCGAGCTGAAACCGTTTATATCGGGAATAGTCGTCAATGATGCTCTGCCCTTTCCCTTCCTCAGAAACAAGGAGATATACGCAGCTGTACAGCTGAGCGCGAAAAAGGGCGTATCTATAGGAATAATCCCAGCAAATACAAGCAGCTCCGAAAGAATAATACACCTCAGCCCCGACGGAAAGCGCTTTATACTTGAAGAGGAAGTTATACTCCGCTTTGCGCACCAGATGTTCAAGAACTACAAGGTTATAGACCGCGCCCTAATAAGAGTTACAAGGAGCGCTGATATTATGGTTTCCGGAAGAGGTCCGGAGTTCCGCAGACGAATGGAGGAGCTTGTTGACAAGCGCCAGCGCCTTGCTCCCGTGCGCCTTGAGATATCCGACGTTTTCAGCCGCGATGCCCTCGACTATATATGCAGAAAACTCAAGCTGAAAAACGTCCGAGTATTTACTTCGAGGATACCCCTCGACCTTTCTTATCTCTATACCCTTCAGGAATATGATACTGATCCGCAGCTCCACTATGTGCCGCGCTCACCGCGCAAGCCTGCGGCTCTTTCTGATACAAGACCTGTTTTTCAGCAGGTGAAGTCGAAGGATATACTTCTGAGCTATCCTTTTGAGTCTATAAATTTGTCATTTATCAGACTTTTGCAGGAGTCTGCCAACGACCCGAAGGTGGTCTCCATAAAGATAACCCTTTACCGTCTTGCACGTAACAGCAAGGTCATAGACGCTCTGTGTACTGCTGCCGAGCAGGGCAAGGAGGTACTCGTTATGATAGAGCTCCGCGCCCGTTTTGACGAGGAGAACAATATCGAGTGGTCGAAGCAGCTACAGGAGGCAGGCGTAAAGGTCATATACGGTCCCAAAGAGTACAAGGCACATTCAAAGCTGCTGCTTATTACACGTAAGGCTCAGGGCGGTGGCTATGACTACGTTACTCAGATAGGAACGGGTAATTATAACGAAAAGACGGCTGCTCTTTATACCGACCTCATGCTCCTCACTGCCGACAGGGATATCGCTGCCGACGCAGAGACTGTATTTGCATCTCTCCTCAGCGGCACATTCGTTGAAAGCACGAGAAAGCTCCTTATTTCACCCCTTGCGCTGAGACCTCAGGTGCTCGCTCTCATGGACGAGCAGATAGAGCTCGCCGAGAACGGCGGCAGCGGTTATATCGCTGCAAAGATAAATTCCCTCAACGATCCTGCTATTATCTCAAAGCTGATAGAGGCTTCGCAGGCAGGTGTAAAGGTGGAGCTCATAGTCCGCGGACTATGCTGCCTTATCCCAGGAGTACAGGGATTTACCGAGAATATATCCATACGCAGCATAGTGGGACGATTCCTCGAACACAGCCGTATCTTCATATTCGGAAAGGATGGCAGGTCGCAGAAGATATATATCGGCTCAGCTGATTATATGAGCAGGAACACTGTCCGCCGCGTGGAGGTGGCAGTTCCAGTTGAGGACGAAAGGCTGAGAAAACGTATCCGCGATATGTTCCGCACCATGATGCGCGACAATGTAAAGGCAAGGATATTGCTCAGCGACGGAAAGTACGTACGAGAGAGAAGAAGCCGTGAAAAGCCGCTGAATTCTCAGGAGTATTTCTATGAAGAGGCTTACAGGCGCCTTGAGGACAAAAGCTCCAGACAGAAACAGCTCCGCGTCAACCGCGAAAGGAGCGCTTCCGGAAAGGCAGTAAAAAAGTCTACCGCGGTAAAAAAGGCTGCAAAGGCTCCGGTAAAGCGCGGAAGGAAGAAAAAAGGAGAATAAACTGTAAGTTACTTGAAATTTAAACAAAATACTTGAAAAAAAACATGGTTTATGGTATAATTATTTCTATACCGTTAAGGTATGTTTTGCAGCAAAAAAATCATTCGAGGTTTGAATAATGATTGGATATTATAATTACACGGTCATTCTAACATACATAAGCCTCATTTCGTCGATGATTGGTATGCTCTTTGCGGCAGGATTCGGCGGAATGGGAGATCATCCTGAATATGCCATAATATGCCTTATGGTATCGGGACTGTGCGATATGTTTGACGGTAAGGTCGCCCGTACAAAAAAAGACCGTACCGAAAGCGAAAAGAAGTTCGGCATACAGATAGATTCGCTTTGCGACGTAATCTGCTTCGGAGTGCTTCCTTCCATTATAGGCTATTCCGTAGGCATGAGGGACTGGTGCGATTTGCCTGTGCTGCTGCTCTTCCCTCTGTGCGCTGTTATAAGGCTCGCCTATTTTAACGTGGCTGAAGAGGAAAGGCAGTCAAAGACCTCAGAGAACCGCAAGGTATATGAGGGTCTGCCGGTTACCAGCGTAGCGCTGATACTTCCGTTGCTGTACAGCTTTCATAAGGATATCGGAGACTGGTTTCCAGAGGTATACGGAGGATCGTTATTAATCATTGCTATAGCATTCATCACCAGATTCAAGGTGAAGAAGCCCAGCATGAAAACGATGCTCGGCTTTATCGGAGTGGGAGTTCTCGAGCTTATATGGATGCTGTATAAGACAAAAACAAAGTAAAACAGAGGGCTGCTGCGGGATGCGGCAGCCTTTTTCAGCAAAAAAGCCTTTACTTTATGGATTTTATGCTGTATAATACCATTATACGGAAGGGAGACATGATATGAAAAGAACTGTAACGCTCGTACTGACAATGGCGTTTATGGCGCTGTCCCTCTGTTGCTGCGGCGCAAAGCGCGATCCGAAGTATATCGGCAAGTGGGAGGCGACGTCCATGACAGTCAACGGAAATGCTATGGATAATTTTGTCGGAGTACCCATCGGTGCACTTTTCCGCTTTGAGATATTTGAAAACGGAAAGGTGACATGGCAGTCGCCTGTTGACAATAAGATACTCCAGAACGCCAATTCTGATAAGGAGATAACATGGAAGGAAAAGGAAGAAAATATACTTCAGTTCAAGGTAAAGGATCTTACCGGAAATAATGCCGACGAGATGATGACTCTTTATTACCGCGATGAAATGCTGGTTATTGAAGGAGAAGGCTCGTCTATAGATATCAAAAAAGTCGAAGAATTCACGGAAATAGACCCCGATGCTCTCAACAGCGCTGCAAGCGTTATACAGAACTTCGGTGTGACACAGTAAAAAAAGGAGCATATATGAGAAAGTTTTTTTGTTTTTGTATTTCAGCCGTCCTGCTTGCAGGAGCTTTCTGCGGCTGTACATCGAAAAATCAGGGAGGCAACGACAACGGTCAGCCTACGACGGCGGAAGCAACTACAGAACAGGTAACTGCTACGGAAGCCGATACGGGGCCTGTTGATAATTCTGCAGCACCATTCATCGGTAAGTGGGAGACCTACAAGGTCTCAGTCAATGGAGATGTATACGAGTCTGTCTATGCAGGCTATCCGCTGAGCTCTATCGCAAAGCTGGTTATAAAAGAGGACAATACCGCGGAGTATATAGACAACCTCAACCCTCATGGCAAGGAGAGGGTCCTTGAGTACAAATGGAGTATAACCTCGGATAAGAACGGCAGCGATGTGCTTCACCTGCTGAGCCCTGATGAAAGGCTCGACTGCGTGGTGAATCAGGGCGAGATGACGATGACTAACCCTGATATGAGCGATGAAACGGATATATATTATCTTTTGTCCGTAAGTGAGTTTACGGAGGTAGAAAAGAACACAGAGGCTGGTCTCGACAAGGTGGATTTCAGCCGTTTCATGGGAAAATGGGAAGCCAGCCATGTGACTATGGGTGAGGAAGAGTACGACGAAAAGCTGGGCGAATATCCGGTATATGCAGCCTTCCGCTTAGAGCTTAAAAAAGACCATACTGCCGAAATGACTATAATCGGCGATATACAGGAATACGAATGGGAACCGGAAACTAAGGACCAGCTCTATATGTGGAGCGATTATGAGGGCTTTGTAATAAAGATCGAGAGCGGCAGTCTTGTCATCGACGATGAGATGGGACTTGTGATAAAGCTGAAAAAGGTGAATGAATTCACTGAGTACGACTTTGAAGCCGTGGGAGACAGCATTCCCGACGAGAATATACTCCTTGAACCCGAGGAGGAAGCTACAACATGACCAAAAAGGATCGCCATGTGCGGTCCTTTTTATTTTTTCCGCGATTTTTTGATATTTCCCTTTGACATCGGGGACATAGAATGTTATAATATTTTTATATGGATTTTATCAGGAACGTCCTTTTTCAGAGCATTATCCTCATGCCGGAGGGACGGTGAAAAGGAGAGATATTATGCATAAGGAATTCTTGATGGGAAATGCCGCTATCGCAAGAGGAGCGCTTGCGGCAGGTCTTAACGTTGTTTCGGGATATCCCGGTACTCCCTCCACAGAGGTGCTGGAGACCGCTGCAAAGCTCAAAGATGGCTCGGTATACGTTGAGTGGTCGGTAAACGAAAAGGCTGCTCTTGAGGTCGGAGCAGGCGCTGCATACAGCGGTGCACGTTCAATGGTGACCATGAAGCAGGTGGGGCTCAATGTAGCGTCGGATCCGCTCATGAGCCTTGCATATATAGGAGTGAAGGGCGGTATGGTAATATTAGTTGCCGACGACCCGGGTCCTATATCCTCTCAGACAGAGCAGGATACCCGTCATTTCGCTTCATATTCAAAACTTCCCTGCTTTGACCCTTCATCGGTGCAGGAGGCATATAACATGATACAGGAGGCTTTTGAGTACTCTGAGAAATACCATACTCCGGTACTTTTCAGGCCCACAACGAGAGTCTGTCACGGCTACGCTTCAATTGAAGTCAAGGACGAGAGCGAGTACAAGGTAAACAAGCCTGAGGGTTTTGTGAAGGACTCCTCAAAATGGGTGATTTTTCCGCGCCTTTCGTATAACGCACATATACATATCGAGGAACGCAATGTTGAGCTTTCTCAGGTATTCTCAGATTACAAACGCAATATTATCACAGACGCTGACGATAAGGGCTGCCGGAAGGGTATCGCTACCCACGGCATAAGCTATACCTATACTATGGAGGCTCTTCGAGGAAAGTCCGCACCTAGAGTGTTCAAGGTGTCTACTCCTTTCCCGTTCCCGGAGCAGGCTGCGGTGAAGTTCCTCGAAGGACTTGATGAGGTTCTATGTATCGAGGAACTTGACCCTATCATAGAGCGTGAACTCATATATATCTGTGGAAAGTATCATCTGAATACGAAGATACTGGGCAAGCTTACGCATAATGTTAAGACCGCAGGAGAAAATACCTGTGTTTCCGTAGCTGCGAATATCGCTGATCTCATGGGTTGGGAGAAGCCTGCCGCAACTGAGACCGAAACGCCCCCTGAGCTTCCCGTAAGACCGCCGGTGCTCTGTGCTGGCTGTCCTCACAGAGCCTCTTTCTTCGCCGTAAAGGAAGCAATGAAGGGCAAAAAGAGTGTTTTCTGCGGAGATATCGGCTGCTATACTCTCGGAAACGCGATGCCTCTCGATATGGTGGATACCTGCCTCTGTATGGGCGCAGGTGTGAACATCACACAAGGCATCGGCAGGATAGAACCAGATACTAACTGTTTCGCATTTGTCGGAGACTCCACATTCTTTGCTTCCGCTATAACGGGAGCTGTAAATGCAGTGTACAATCAGGCAAATATGACTCTTGTAGTTCTTGACAACTCCACCACGGCAATGACCGGTCATCAGCCTCACCCCGGTACAGGACGTACCATGATGGGCGAGGTAGTTGAAAAGGTGAGCATACAGGAGGTTCTCAAAGGCGTTGGCGTAAAGACCGTGGAGACTGTAAATCCTCTTGAACTCAATAAGGCTATCGATACGGTAAAGCGTGTAGCCGCTGAAAAGGGCGTAAAAGCTATAGTGTTCAAGTCACCATGCGCTGTCCTAATAAAGGGCAATCGACCGGCAGTTATAGACCCAGGTAAATGCGTGACCTGCAAAAAGTGCATAAATACCCTCGGCTGTCCGGGTATCGTACTCAAAGACGGCATGGTCACTATCGAAAATTCGCTCTGTACGGGCTGCGGACTCTGTTCGCAGGTATGTCCCTTTGGAGCAATAGGAGGCGGCGAAGATGCAGAGTAATATCCTTATATGCGGCGTAGGCGGTCAGGGAATAGTCCTTACCTCAAAGCTCATAGCCGCAACTGCTATGGAGCATGATATACCAGTAATGAGTGCCGAAACTATAGGTATGGCTCAGAAAGGTGGAAGCGTTTTCAGCTTCCTGAGACTGGGCGACGACATCTACTGTCCAATGTTCCCGGAAAAGACTGCTGATATAATAATCGGCTTCGAGCCTGCCGAGGCTGTGCGTATGCTGCCCTACCTGAAGGACGGCGGACAGGTGGTGGTAAATACACATCCCATAATGCCAGTCACGGCAACTCTTAAAGGATCCTCCTATACTGGTCAAGAAATGATAGAGTATCTCAAGCGCAATGTGAAGGATCTCCTCCTTGTTGACGGCATAAAAGCCTGCGAGGAATTAGGCTCGCCCAAGGTGCTGAATATGATAATGCTGGGCGCGTCGGTCAGAAACGGCGTACTGCCGTTCTCGGTGGACGACATAGAGGAGACCATGAAAAAGACGGTCAAACCGCAGTTCGTGGAACTTAACAGCAAGGCACTCCGTTATACTAGTTGAGAATTTATTATTAAAATCTGTCAGCGAAACTGGCACAATAATTCTCAATTATCAATTCTAAATTATCAATTGATTACGAATTAAATGAAAGGACAGATAAAAATGCAGATATCACAGAAACAGCTCGACCTCGTCAATGACCGTATTCGTGCTCTTGTTGAGGCAGGTAGCTTCTATGGCAAAAAGCTTGCGGAGGCAGGCGTATCACACGTTGACACTCCCGAGGACTTCACAAAGCTCCCCTTCTCGGAGAAGAAGGACCTTCGTGATGCTTACCCTCTCGGACTTATGACTGCTCCCGAGGAGGAGATAGTACGTATACACTCGTCATCGGGAACTACGGGTACTCCCGTAATTATCCCCTACACAGCAAAGGATGTTGACGACTGGGCTATCATGTTTAAGCGTTGCTACGAAACAGCAGGCATAACGAATATGGATAGGATACAGATAACTCCCGGCTACGGTCTATGGACAGCAGGTATCGGCTTCCAGAACGGCGCCGAGAAGCTTGGTGCTATGGTAATACCTATGGGTCCAGGAAACACCGACAAGCAGCTTGAAATGATGCAGGCTATGAAGAGCACCGTTCTCTGCTCAACTTCTTCTTACGCTCTCCTCCTTGCAGAGGAGATACAGAAGCGTGGTATCAAGGACAAGATACATCTCAAAAAGGGCGTTATCGGCTCGGAGCGCTGGAGCGATAAGATGCGCGAGCGTATCCACAATGAGCTTGGTATAGAGCTTTTCGATATCTATGGACTTACCGAGATATACGGTCCCGGAATTGGTATTAACTGCCCTGGTGAAAAGGCTATGCATTACTGGGACGACTTCCTTTACATAGAGATAATTGACCCCAAGACAGGTGAGAACGTTCCCGACGGCGAAATGGGCGAGATAGTAATAACTACCCTTGTGAAGGAGGGCGCTCCTCTTATAAGATACAGGACACACGACCTTTCAAGAATAGTCCCCGGCAAGTGTAAGTGCGGACGCTGCTATCCGAGGATCGACGTTATCATGGGACGTACCGACGACATGATGAAGATCAAGGGCGTAAACGTATTCCCCAGCCAGATAGAGGAGGTACTGGGTACGTTCAGCGAAATATCCAGCGAGTATCAGATACGTATCTCTCACCTTGACGGAAAGGATACAATGCGTATCTACGTTGAATCCACAGGAGATGTGGACTTTGATGCTCTCAGCAAGAAAATAGCTGAAAAGGTAAAGAGCAGGATTGGCTTCACACCTATAGTAAAGGTGGTAGAGGTAGGCGTTCTCCCGAGAAGCATGAAGAAGACTGCCCGTGTTATCGACGAGAGATTTGACTGATGAGAAAATGTATTACCGCAGCCGTTATGGCTGCTCTGCTTGCCGTTTACTTTGCAGCAGGCTGTTCAGACCATAATACTGATAATTACAGCGAGCCGGATGAGATTACGACTACTGATGCTGTTACAACGGCTGAGACTGTCATAACTGTCGCAGAGCCTTCAACAAAGCCGGAAAAGGTGATACCCGGTGACTTTGGAACCCCATCAGAGGAGACGGAGAAGAATCGTCCTCAGTTCGTATACATTATGGATGGCGGCTCTTACGTTTACCTTTCCGGAAAGAACGGTCAGAATGGCAGGGAGGACGTGTATATCCTTGACGACCGCAAGGGACATACCGAGGAGCTCCATCTGCCTGCAAAGAGTTTAGTGTTGTATACCGACGGAAAATCGTTGTATTACTACTCTTCCGGCGAGGGCATATGCGAGTACAGGGACGGAAAGACAAAGGTCATCATAAAGGACTCCACAGACGGAGGTAGTACTGCCCGTGAACGGGAGGAATTCTTCTTTGCGAAAGATAGAATATACTTTACATGTCCGACCGACAGCGGCACTGTTATAAGGTCTGCGGACTATTCGGGAAAGCTCTCCGGCGAGGAGTACAGTCTTGAGTACAAGAACGCGCATATTGTTGGTTTCACTGAGGTCAGCGGAAAGAACTCACTTGTGTGCTCATATCGCATAAGCATAAACGAGTATATTCGCGTGTTCGGTGAAAATGGAGCCTATGTGGATATAAAGTCCGGAGAAAGCCCGTACATTGTCGGCGATAAGCTGTACTACATAAAGGATCGACGCCTCTGCCGAAATGATCTGTCAGGCAGATCCGAGGAATACATCACCGACATGGGCAGTATAAGTAGCTATTGCTTTTTCGGAGATAAGCTGTACTATTCAGACTCGGCGGCAGTCTATGCTGTGGACAGAGATGGAAAGACTAAGGAGATACTTAGCGCAGGCGGCATTGAAGGGACAGATTTCATCGACGGTATCTGTACAGCTGGCGGCAGGCTCTTTGTGAGCGGAGGCTCAGGAGCTTTCAATCACAGTCTTGCGGAAATAGATGAAAATGGCAAGGTGACCGAAAAGATACATTCTGATAAATGATATGAACGAAAATGAGTTATTTTACCTATTACTGTTTCTTTGCGGTATACTGTTTGCTATATGGCTGTACAGGAAGTTCCGCAAACCAGATATAACAAAGCTGTTTACTGCAAAGACCATACTTACCGACAGGGAGTATGAATTTTACAAGCGGCTAAAACCTCTTGCGGACGAGTACGGGCTGAACATATACGCAAAGGTGCGGCTTGCTGACCTTATCGAGCCCAAACCCAAGGAAGAGAACCCCTTCTGGATGGAGTGCTTCAATAAAATAAAGTCGAAGCATATCGACTTTGCCCTTGCTGATGAGGAAACGGCTATAGTTGCGCTTATAGAGCTTGACGATACCTCCCATTCACGTCCAGACCGTGAAGAGCGGGACGACTTTGTCAACGCCGTACTTGAAAATACGGGATATACGCTTCTCAGAACGTATGGGGAGCTGGATGTCATAGAGGAATACCTAAGATAATTAAAAAGGACTGCTCTGCAGCCCTTTTTTATATGCTCGCTTTTTTCTGTATCATCATAATCGCGGCCAAAAGCAGGAGAACGGCGGATATCCATATAGTTCTTATGCCTAACATATAGGAAACTACTCCGCCGAAGCCTGCGCCTATGGCAAAGAAAAGGATTATACCGAAGAAATGCAGGGATTTGAATAATGCATCCTTGTTCTTGCTGCGCAGATACTGAGAAAAGCTCTCTGTACCGCTTCTAAGGTTTCCGATACACATCGTGCTCGCATAGCCGTAGCCCCTGACTGTCCTAAAGGTCTGGACCTGCATTGCGCAGGCAAAGGATACCAGCATATTTGCCGGTATATCAAGTTTTGATGACATAACTCCCACCACTGCAAGAACTATCATTTCAATGAGTATGATAATCTGCCTCCAGTGGAAAGATTTGCTGTCCTTGTATCTGTTTTCGATTCTTTCGGCTATGAAGATACCTAGCGCAAATGCTGCAAGAGGTCCCATATAATGCAGTCCCCTGGCTATTTCCCCTTGCATGAAACTTTGGCTCATAAGTACCACATTGCCTGTCTGGGCATTTGCAAAGACTCTTCCTCTGACGTTGTAGGTATATGCGTCCTGCAATCCGCCGGAGAAGGAAAGTAATGCGCTCAATACAAAGCTTTCGGATGTCTGCATAGCTTCTCTCCTAACTAAAAAAGCCATAGTACAGTGATACTATGACTTTTTTTATTATTCTCAGAATACCATTTTTGCTTCAAGGTAAGCAACAAGGTCATTGATATTTACTCTTTCCTGCTGCATTGTATCACGGTCACGGACTGTTACACAGTTGTCTTTTTCAAGAGTATCAAAATCGTAAGTGATACAGAAAGGAGTGCCTATCTCGTCCTGACGGCGGTATCTCTTGCCGATAGTGCCTGCCTCATCGAAGTCAACCATGAACTTCTTGGAGAGCATATCGTATACCTCTTCAGCCTTGGGTGAGAGCTTCTTGACGAGCGGAAGTACTGCTGCCTTGAAGGGAGCAAGTGCAGGATGGAAGTGCATAACTGTTCTTGTTTCCTTCTTCTCGTTGCCGTCCTTGTCTGTGGAAACTATCTCCTCCTCGTCGTAAGCTTCTGTAACTACAGAGAGGAAGAGTCTCTCTACGCCGAGAGAAGGCTCGATAACATAGGGGATATATTTCTCGTTGGTCTCAGGGTCAAAGTATTCAAGAGACTTGCCGCTTGTGTTGATATGCTGTGTGAGGTCGTAGTCAGTTCTGTCAGCAACGCCCCAGAGCTCGCCCCAGCCGAAGGGGAAGAGGTACTCGAAGTCTGTAGTTGCCTTTGAGTAGAAGCAGAGCTCCTCCTTGTCGTGGTCGCGGAGACGGATATTCTCCTCCTTGAGACCGAGGGAAAGCAGAAAGTTCTTGCAGTAGCTTCTCCAGTAGTCGAACCACTCAAGGTCAGTTCCGGGCTTGCAGAAGAATTCAAGCTCCATCTGCTCGAACTCACGTACACGGAAGATGAAGTTTCCGGGAGTTATCTCGTTACGGAAGGACTTGCCTACCTGAGCAACTCCGAATGGTACTTTTTTACGTGTAGTTCTCTGTATATTAGCGAAGTTTACGAAGATACCCTGCGCAGTTTCAGGACGGAGATAGAGCTCCGACTTGCTGTCCTCTGTAACGCCCTGGAAGGTCTTGAACATAAGGTTGAACTGACGGATATCGGTGAAGTTCTGCTTGCCGCAGTTAGGACATGTAATGCCTTTTTCTTTTATGTAGTTCATCATCTGCTCGTTTGACCAGCCTGCAACGTTGGTTCCGTCAAAGTCCTCGATGAGATTGTCTGCACGGTGACGGGTCTTGCACTCCTTACAGTCCATGAGGGGGTCGGAGAAACCGCCGATATGTCCGGAAGCTACCCATGTCTGAGGATTCATGAGAATAGCTGAATCAAGACCCACGTTGTACTTGTTCTCCTGAACGAATTTCTTCATCCATGCTCTCTTGATGTTGTTTTTGAGCTCAACACCCAGCGGACCGTAGTCCCATGTATTTGCAAGACCGCCGTATATCTCGGATCCGGGGTATACAAAGCCCTTTGATTTACAAAGGTCAACGATCTTATCCATTACTTTTTCATTGTTTTTAAGCATAATGAGCAACCTCGCTTTTATTTATTAATAGTCAACTTATATTTTACCGCATAGTTAATGAAATGTCAAGTGCTTATTAGTCATGCAATGGCACAGACTTTGCGCTAATTGAAGAAGGTGAAGCCTGAAGCGAAGAGTGCGGCTCCGATAAGCACAGCAAAAAATATCACCTTTTTTATCTTGTGCTTTATCTTTATGAGTATTATCAGTACGATGATAAATAAAATTATAGCCCAGTACTGCGAGATAAAACCGGTTAAACTGTTGATAATAGCGTCCATATTAAAAATCTCCTTATTATTTATCGTTGTTTTTCTTCCCTTTATCATTAAGGAACTCCGCGATTATGTATCTCGGGCGCTGTTTCACTTCAGCGTAAATTCTGCCGATGTACTCGCCTATGATGCCGAGACAGAAGAGCTGCAAACCACCTATCAGCCATATCGAGCACATCGTACTCGACCAGCCATGTACCGTGAAGCCGGCTATCTTAGTAATAAATGCCCATACAAACGCAATAACGCTGACGGCGGACATTATAAGTCCGAGAGCTGTGATCAGCCTGAGGGGTTTTGTACTGAATGAGGTTATGCCATTCATGGCAAAGGAAAGCATTTTTCTCAGTGAGTACTTGCTCCTGCCTGTAGCTCTTTCGCGGCGCTCGTAGTACACCTTACAGCTCTGGAAGCCTATGAGCGGTATCATACCGCGCAGGAAGAGATTCACTTCCCGGAACCCCTCCAGCTCATGCAGCACCCTTTTGCTCATAAGGCGGAAATCCCCGTGATTGTAGACAACATTGGCGCCCATTGTTTTCATTAACCTGTAAAAGCTCTCCGCAGTGAATTTTTTGAAGAAGCTGTCGTTATCCCTTGCACTCCTTACACCGTATACCACCTGATTGCCATCGTAGTACTTTTTAACCATTTCGTCAACGGCATTTATATCGTCCTGTAAATCTGCATCCATAGTTATGCACATATCGCATATATCCTTAATGGTCATGAGACCTGCGAGGACTGCGTTCTGGTGACCGTTGTTGCGGGCGAGGTCGATACCGGAAAAAAGCTTAGGCTGGGTATTATGCAGTTCCTTTATTATGTTCCATGTCTGATCGGAGGAGCCATCGTTTACGAAGACTATGCGGCTGTCTGGAGATATGAGCTTTTCCGAGATAAGAGCCATATATTTTGCTTTAAGCTGGTCAGCGGTCTGCCGGAGTACTTCCTGCTCGTTATAGCACGGGACTACTGTGTAGAGTATCTCGGGGGAATCCATAGCTTTTCCTTTCGTTGTAAAATTTTTATTTAAGTATATCACAGCAGCTGGGATATGTCAATAAAGCCATTAGTCCCAACATGCTAAAAAACCCGTGAACGACTTTAGTGATGATAGCGTTCACGGGTTTTTATCACTTCTTCTCGGAGTTGATGAACATATCGTATATCCTGCGGATAGCCTCGGGGAGGTCGTTTTCGCTTACACCGATGATAACATTAAGCTCACTGGAGCCCTGATCTATCATCTTTACGTTGATACGAGCATGAGCCATAGAAGCAAAGATACGTGCAACTGTACCCCTTGTGTTCTTCATTCTGCGTCCCACTACTGCAAGGAGAGCGATACCGTCCTCTATTTCGAGGTGGTCGGGGTCAACAGCTTTGCGGAGGTCTGCAAGCACCTTGTCGCGGACAGGGTCTAGCTTTTCGGTGCTGAGAGTAATGCTCATGGTGTCAATACCGGATGGCATATGCTCGAAGGAAAGTCCATTGTCGTAGAGGACCTTGAGCACCTTCATACCGAAGCCGGTCTCGTTGTTCATCATGGCTTTTTCGATATTGATGGTGCTGAATCCTTTCTTGCCGGCGATACCTGTGATAGTATGCTTTACGCTTTCCTTGCTGAAATCGAAATCATCGCCCACTATCATAGTTCCTGCGTCCTCAGGGGAGTTTGTATTTCTTATGTTTATAGGTATACCTGCTGAGCGCACGGGGAATATAGCGTCCTCGTGAAGAACTGAGGCTCCCATGTAAGCGAGCTCACGGAGCTCACGGTAAGTAATTACTTCTATAACGTCTGGAGTATCGACTATTCTGGGGTCTGCAACGAGGAATCCGGAAACGTCGGTCCAGTTTTCGTATATATCAGCCTTTACCGCATTTGCGATTATAGAGCCGGTAACGTCTGAGCCACCGCGTGAGAATGTCTTTATGAAGCCCTCGGTAGTCCTTCCATAGAAACCAGGGATAACGGCGTTGTCAAGACCACTGAGCTTTTCGCGTACAGCCTTTACGGTCTCGTCAAGAAGGAGCACTCCTTTCGTGTCGAATACGATTATATCAGCGGCGTCAACGAAGGTAAAGCCGAGGTATTTAGCCAACACCTTGCCATTGAGGTACTCTCCGCGGCTTGCAGCAAAGTCCTTTGAAGGGCGCTTTTTGAGCTCGTCTGCGATAGCGCTGAACTCCTCTTCAAGGGACATATCTATATCCAGCTCGGATATTATACCGTTGTATCTGTCCTTTATGATACCAAACTCCTTTGAGAAGTCCATGCCGCTTCCTGCAATCTCTCCGCATTTATACAGCATATCTGTGATCTTTATATCATCAGAAAAGCGCTTTCCGGGAGCAGACGGAACAACGTATCTGCGTCTTGCGTCGCTCTTGATTATAGCTGCTACCTTTCTGAACTGATTGGCGTCTGCAAGGGAGCTTCCGCCGAACTTGACTACCTTATCATTCATATATATCATTCCTTTATAATTTTTGATGATTTTACAGTAATATCTATTATATGCTTTTTTGTCCCTGAAATCAATTGACATAAAGCCAAAAATCAGGCAGATATGAAACTGTGTTTTTGGTGAATACGCTTGTACGCCAGTGGTGGACAATTTTGGGGTAAGAAATATGCGGAGTATTCCTCCGCATATTTGTAAAAACGCTTATTCCTCCAGCTGCTTTTCGTTTCGCT
>NZ_JAGCFH010000324.1 GCF_017650195.1 Ruminococcus sp.
CTCATAATTGAAATATAAGTCGCGTATAGGTTTCGGGAAAACCGTTACGATTTTTCTGATAAGCTTTTTCATTTTATGTTTCCTTTCAAAATGCGATACTCTATAATGATAACAGTATTCGCTTCATTTTTCAAGTAGTTTTTTAAAAAAGCACAATAAATGATAAAAGAGCAGCTGCCGCAGGTATTCCCACGGCAGCCGCTCTTATCTGAAAAGGTGTGTATTAAACGCCCGGAGGTATAAAGGGCGCGGAAACGGTTGTTAGCTATATGTAAATCTCTTTGTTCTGTGATTTCATTATAGTATATAGCCATATCAAATGCAATAACAGAGGGGTCAAAGTTTGTATACAACTCAGTATACAGCGGTTACAAAATAACTACAACGGTGACAGAACGAACTGATAATCTGACGATTCGCCTCCAAATATCTATTGTAATAATTTTCTTTGTCGCCTTTTGCTGATTTCTGCATAAAATAAAAGTAA
Source organism: Ruminococcus sp. (assembly GCF_017650195.1). GTDB lineage: Bacteria > Bacillota > Clostridia > Oscillospirales > Ruminococcaceae > Ruminococcus. The sequence continues at coordinate 488 of NZ_JAGCFH010000324.1, forward strand.
ACAGCCGTGTGACAGCTGCCGCTTCGGAGTGGCTGACGTCAGCAATGCATCGGTGCAGCCCGCGAACAGCTTCGCAGAGGGATAGCGCTGTCAGACTACTGTTTTCATATATATGCCCGATAGGGCGGCAGAGGGGATACGTCAGTATCCCCTCCTGTGTTTTGCTATTTCCCTGTACTTCTTTCGTGTTGCAAGTCCACCGCGTATATGCCGCTCCTGCTTATTGATCTCAAGCACATCCTTTACAAGTTTGTATAGCTCCGGATCTTCAGTTTTAAGTCTTTCACTGACATCCTTATGCACTGTGCTCTTGGATATTCCGAACTGCTTAGCAGCGGCGCGGACTGTTGATCTGTTCTCCAGAATAAATCTTCCAAGTGTCACTGCCCGCTGACCGGGTGGTATTTTCAAATGCATCACTCCTTCGTCTATTCTGCGGACAGTAATATATATGCAGGATAAACGAAGAAAATGAGCACACAATGTCAGTTCTGGTGACGTACTACTCCGTACTCATCATCAAGCCGGTAGTAGGGACATGAATAGTTAGTTCCCTGAATGAAACGTGCCATCTCATCCTCATCAAGATCTACCAGACATACATAGCAGTCACATTCATCATCATAAACATAATTGGTGCATGTCTCACAATTTGTAACTGTCTTCATTATATAAAACTCCCTTATGTAAGGGGCATAAGCCCCTGTTATTCTATTCTTCTTTTACCTTCAAAACCGCTGCTTGAGAGTTCCGGTACTTCCGCCGACTTCCTTTCACCCAGCAGCTCTCCTAGCACTGAAACAATATCACATCTTCCGACCAGTTCCCGCTCCTGCGCTATCCTGACAGCTCCTTCAAGCTCTTCAGCACTTCTTTCATAGAGCAGTTCTCCGCTTTCTTCTGTGCAGCATGCAACAATACAGGAAGGTGAAACGCGCCATTTATTAAGCATGAGATCCAGAATGTCAGCTCCGTTACACCCATCAAGAACGATTAGCTCAGTGTAACCGGTAAATATTTCTTTTCCACCGCTGAGTTCCGCCTCATAACGCGCTTTCTCCGGTGAATCAGCAGCAACTGTAACAACATCATCTTCATTTGAAAAAAACGAAAAAGTCACACTGTCATTTCCGATAACTGCCGCTCTTAGATATCTTTTATTACTGACGCTTCTATCCTTAACACACCCGGTAAGAAGCATAGTTGCCAACATAACAGGTATTATCCTAAGCTTTTTCACGCTTCATTTCACCTCCTCCTTTTTTAAGGAGTGATTCCAGAGGCACTATCATCATTATTATAAAAGATGACAAAGCATAGGAAATGATACCTGTTCCAATATCATAAAGTACTGTCCCGATCGCGACCATCATAAAAAGAACTGCCGTGCAGCGGAATCTTTTTAAACGAGGTATCGTCCCCGCTGCAAGGTACTCCGCAGCTGAAGCCTGGACAGCTATCGAAAAGACGGCCAAAACTGAAAATACGATCAGGAACAGTGAATCTGTTCTCTGTACAGGAAACGGCTGTGAAAGCTGAGCCGCAGTTGTTACAGGAAAATCGAGCACATCCATAATGCCGCCTGTGACAATAACAGACGTGAACAGCATTATAAATGAAAGGATCACTTTGCATGTGAAATACATTGAAGCAGTATCTGTCTTGTCTTCAGCAGTAAAACTCAGCAAGACAATAAAGCTTCCCAGACCTCCGCTCGCAGCAAATCCGCGGATCACCTCACTCGGCAGGCTTCTTCCGTCAGGCCGAAATATATTGCTGATATCTGACTGAATAACCGCGCTCACAGTTACCATTGCCACACAGAGCACTCCAAGTCCCATCGCAATGACCGCAGACCTTGCGAGAGCCTTTATCCCGGATGAAGAAACGTAAACACACACCAGAGCTATAAGTCCTCCGGTCATAAGTCTGCCATACATGCCTGAATTTTCATACGGAATATAGATCACTGAACTTGTATGCCACAGTGCGGAAAACAATGTGCCTCCGTACAAAATTACATACCCCAGCAACAGAATCCGAACTGCTTTTCCGGTATCAGCCAGATTCTTCCCACTATCATAGTATCTGGCAAGCGGAAGCGCAAGAAAAAGCTGTATGATACTTCCGGATGCAAAACCAATCGCTGTCATTATACAGATTCCGCCACGCAGACAG
>NZ_JAGCFH010000325.1 GCF_017650195.1 Ruminococcus sp.
CAATTCATCGCCTATCGTAAGAATGGGCCCCTTCGAAGAGGGAGACGAGGTCGAGATCAGACTTACCATACCGCCTACAGGCGACCACGGTCGGTATACCGGAAGCAACGAATATATGATGGTAAGGAAGAACGCCGGCTTCAATTTCTACTACCTCGACGAGGAAGCTTTTAAAGAAGACATCGCGAAGCTTCGGGACAACTCCTGGAACCTCGATATGAGCCAGACCAACGACAGATACCTTGTAGGCGATGTTGACGCATCAGACGGTGAAATACTCATGACCTCGATTCCCTACGAGCCCGGCTGGGAGGTAAAGATCGACGGAAAGACAGTACAGAGCCAGATACTCGAGGAAAAGAACGAAGAAACCGGAAAGGTGACACTCCGCAATGACAGTGGTGCAGAAGGCGCAGTCATCGTACTCGGCACTCTCATGGGTATCCGCGTTCCCGCAGGACACCACACCGTATCAATGAAGTATACTCCTCCCGGCTTCAACATTGGAGTATTAACGCTTATACTCGGTATAATCCTTCTTGTGCTCTTCTATATGTACGACAGGAAGCACAATAAGGTCATCGCAGACAAAAAGAAAACAAAAGAGCTCATAAAGAGCGGCGAGGCTGACAAGATAGCCAAGGAAGCCGAAAAGGTAAATGATACCACCAAGAAAAAGGTGGAGATAATCAAGTCCAAGGGCGCTGTCGCCGAGGAGCCTCTCAAAAAAGCTAAGGATTCTTCCGAGGAAGCAGAAGAGGAAGCCGAAGAACTCGTGAGCGAGGCAATCGATAAGGCTGAGGACGCTGTCGATAAGGCAGCAGATATAGCCGAAGACATCAAGAAAAAGGCAGAAGAAGCCGCTGAGACTGTTGTGGAATCAACAGAAAGCGCAGTCGAAAGCGTTCTTGAAGAAGCCAAAAAGAAGAAAAAGTAAGCTCTTCAGCCCCTGCAATTGCAGGGGTTTTTTTTACCCTACCGTTTTTTCGGTATCCAATCAAGAACCTATATAGGCATCTAACCTACAGCCTTAACCATGAAAACAGGTGCATAAAAAATAACAAAATGAAGAACCTAGTTATTAATTAATTGTTTCCAAATCAATTGTTTTATTTAGTATTGTAACACTTTAAACTATTTAAAGCAAATATTATAAAATAATAACACAAAAGAAACATAACCGCCCGTTTTACGCCGATTTAATTGGCATTTGTACTAATTATCCTACCAATATTTCTATGCAACATTTGTTGCATTTTGCACAAACCATATTGACATTTTTCTACAAATATGCTAAACTAAAAGTGTCAAAAGCTTTATGGCCTCTGCACTGGACCATAAAGATCAAAACCTAAACTAACAATATTTTAGGGAGGAAAATATCATGTTCAATCAAACAAAAAATGTGAAGCGTATCGTGAGCATATCTGCTGCTGCAGTTTGCATGATCGCATCGCTCCACATTGCTCCGCTCGATGACTATGTTGCTGTTGCAGCGGACAAAACAATGACAGCTTTTGAGATAACAGAAAATATGAAGATTGGCTGGAACCTCGGTAATACCCTTGATGCAACTATCAAGGAAAAGGACGGTACTTATCCGCACTGCGGAACCGAGACCGAGGAAGCATGGGGCTGCCCCAAGGCAAATCAGACCCTGTTTGATGCGCTTAAGGCAAAGGGCTTCAATACAGTCCGTATCCCTACAACATGGTTCCAGCACCTTGATTCCAATGACAATATCGACCAGGATTGGCTTGCCCGTGTAAAGGAAGTTGTTGATTACGGTATCAAAAACGATATGTACATAATCCTCAACGTTCACCATGAGGAATGGATCAACAGAAAAGACCTTGTTGATGCTTACGACGTAATCAAGCCCAGACTTCTCAAGATATGGAGCCAGGTTGCAGAAGAGTTCAAGGACTATGATCAGCACCTTATCTTCGAATGTATGAACGAGCCCCGTGCCGTTGGTACAGACTGGGAGTGGTGGGCAGCAGAGGCTGTTCCAGAGTGCGACGTTATCAACAAGCTCGAGCACGACTTTGTGGACCTTATCAGAAGCACTGACGGCCCTTACGCAAAGACCCGTCTCCTTATGCTCCCCGGCTACTGCGCAAGCGCAGAACAGACCTTCCTGAAGGCTATAGACCTTCCCGACGATGACTATCTTGCAGTTTCGGTACATGCTTATACACCCTATGACTTTACTATGAATACAAAGGTTGCAGATCACTCCGTATTCACAGGAGCTTATGCACAGAACCTTTCCGATACTCTTCAGGGTATGCGCGACATTTTCCTTGATAAGGACGTACCCGTTGTCATCGGTGAGATGGGCACTTCAAACTTTGATAATACAGAGGCTCGCTTAGACTGGACAAACCTTTACTTCACAACAGCAAAGAAGTACGGTATTCCATGCTGTCTCTGGGACAATAATATAGTTTCAAATCCTAAGGACCCCGGCGAATGCCACGGCTATATCGACCGTGAGTCAGGACAGTGGCACGAGGCAAGCCTCCCTATCATCAACAAGATGATGGAGATCATGAGCGATGATTCTATAAAGTGGGGCAGTGAAAGAAAGATACCTTCATACACACATCAGGACCTCTCGTCAGGTACTGTGTTCAGAGATAAAGCCGTGGAGATCGACGCTTCCAAATCAAAGACCTACGAGAACACAACTCCCGGTCAGGAGATCTCATGGGCAGAGCTTGAGGGCAAGGAAGTTGCTATCAAGTACACAGGCACAACTCCCGTGCTCGCATTCTCTGACGCCGAGTACGGCAACTGGACAGAGTTCAAGCCCTACACCGTTGACGAGGAGAACGGCATTGCTTACTACCTCGTAAGCCAGCAGCTCCCCGCAGCTTGGAACGATCTCTCCACTGTTAACCATATGC